>JAUHVS010000068.1 GCA_030424955.1 bacterium
CCTCGCCGCCGGCCGCACCAGCGCCGCCTTCGCCGCCGGCCGCACCGGCGCCGCCTTCACCGCCGATACCGCCCTGGCCGCCGACGCCGCCCTGGCCGCCGACGCCGCCCTGGCCGCCGACGCCACCCTGGCCGCCTGCGCCACCCTGGCCCCCCGCGCCGCCCTGGCCGCCGTCGATACCGCCGGCGCCGCCCGCAGCGGTCGCGTCCGGATCACCGCCCGGGTTGTTCTCGCCGTCGTCGCAGCCCAACCCGAGCACGCTCAGCGTGCTGATCAGCAGCGCGAGCCGCGCCACCCTCCACCAATGCCGCATGGCATGTCTCCCCAATGACTGGTTCTCGGAACTCAGCAACGATGAGCAAAGCCTCTTCATGGCTTCGCCAAAGGCTCTATTTTTCGCCGGAGAGCCGCGCGCGGCGCGCCGCGGTGTACGCCCACCAGGCCTTCGGCTCACCGCCCTCGGCCTGGTCGATGGCCGACAGGAACACGTCGATCATGCAGGGGTCGTGGCGGGTCTGGGTCAGCGCGCAGAGCCGGTCGTACAGGGCGTAGGCGTCCTGGCCGCGGAGCGCGGCGATGGTGGTGATGCCGAGCACGGCGAGGTCGCCGTCGGTGGCGGGGCCCACGTTGCGCAGCCGTTGCAGCTCACTCACGGCGGCGCCGCCAGCCGAGCAGCAGGCACAGGGCCGCCCAGAGCGGGGCGGGCGACGGCGTGGCCTGGCAGCCGCCGGCGTCCTCCGCGCCGTCCGCGCCGTCCGCGGTGGCGGGGGCGCCGGCGTCATCGCCTGCGGGGGGCCCGGCGTCGGCCTCGGGCGAGGGCCCACTGTCGCTGACGCCGCCGTCCACTGGGCCCGCGTCGGGCACGGGGGCGGCCCCACCGAGGCCGGCCACGCACGCGGCGACCTCGTCCGGGGCGCCCACGCACAGGCCCGGGCGCCGGCTCTCGCCGGTCATGCGGGTGTTGGTCACCCAGGTCACCACCGTGGTCCAGTCGTCGCCCACCTCGAGGGCCTCGCTGCCGTCGAGGGGCAGCTCCACGGGCGGCAGCTGGCTGCGCCCCGCGCGGCCGGCCATGAACAGGCGCAGGCCGTCGAGGGTGTCGGCGTCGCCCACCAGCGCGGCGGTGAGCGCCGAGCGGCCCCCGACGTTGGCGCGGTAGTAGTGGCTGCTCATGCGGAAGAACCGCTCGCGGGCGTCGCGGTGGGGCAGGGTGACGTTGTCCATCTTCAGCGCGGGGTAGTCGGCCCCGCGGGCGTAGCTGAGCGCCGGATCGGCGTAGGGCCCCGTGTACAGGTTCCACTGGGCCAGCTCGACCAGGGCCTCGGCCAGGCTGCTGTCGTAGGCGTCTCGCAGCAGGGCGTCGAGGGCGTCGATCCACTCGGGATCGGCCACGCCGTTCGCGCCGTTGATGCAGGCCTCCCACAGGGCCGGGATGATGCCGTCGCCGTGGCGCTCCGACAGGAACTGGAACACCAGCCCGGCGCCATAGCTGAAGGCGTCGACGGGGCCGGGCAGCGGCTCGTTGAGGGGGCGGTCGGGGTTGTCGAGGTAGCCGTCGATGAAGTGCTCGAAGTCCGACAGGCTCGGGTCGTAGCGCTCGGTGGCCCACACGGCGGTGGCCTCGGCGAGCACGGCGCCCTGGTTGACGTCGTAGGCCGCCTGCACGGCGTGGAAGTACTCGTGGCTGGCGAGGATGCGCACGGCGTAGTCGAAGGACGGGTAGCCGTAGCCCGCGAAGTCGTTCTCTTGGGCCATGTAGCCGGCGCACTGCTCCGGGTGGTCGGCCAGGCAGGCCTCGCGGTCGTAGCGCCCGTCGCCCACGCCGTCGAAGTCCAGCAGGTACACGTCGAACAGGGCGTCGCCGCCGTTGGTGGGGGTCACGATGTCGTCGGCGATGGGGGGCCGGAAGCCCAGCTCGTCGGTGTAGAACCGCGCCACCTCGTCATAGCGGGTGGCCACCAACAGCACGCTGGGCGGGGTGCCCTCGACGTCCGCCCCCGGCACCGCGTGGGCCCCCTGGCGGGTGAACCAGATCCGAAAGCCGCCGCCGGGGGACACCACCGACTCCACCACGTCGTTGGGCCCGTAGCGGTGCAGCTCCCGGTTGTTGGGGCTGTCGGGGCGCAGGGCGGCCGCGTGGCGGCCGACGGCGGGGGGGGCGGGATCGCAGCCCAGGGGGGCCAGCAGCAGCAGGGGCAGGGCGCGCTTGAGCACGGGCGACCTCGGGGGGTGGGGGCCAGGCCGGTGCGCCCGCGGAGGGCGAGCGCGCCGCCGGACTCGGAGCGGGCAGAGGGCCACGGCGGCGCGGCCCACGGGGGGGCTGGGCCGGCTCAGTCCAGGTAGGCCCAGCGCACCTTCATCTGCCCGGAGTTGCTGGGCATGCCGGCGCTGCCGGTCTCGTCGCACACCTCTTGGTTGGCGGTGGCGTAGTACTGATCGACCACGAACTTCACGTGGCGGCCGTCCGCCAGGGCGATGACATACACGTTGCCGGTCATCTGCACGCAGGCGGCGTAGGTCCAGTAGGTGCTCAGCACGGTCCCCGGCGACGGCAGGCCGGAGCCATCGGGCACCACCTCGCAGCTCTCGGTCATGTACTGCTCGGCGAAGAACGGCACCTCGGGCACGGCGTCGAGGGCGCCGAAGTCGGTGTTGGGGGCGGTGCGGCCGCCCTCCACGCAGCCGGGGCCGGCCACGCCGCTGTTGAGGCGGAACACGTAGCGGCGCACCGACAGGTCCCACTCGCCGTCGATGAAGGCCTCCTCGTCGCTGAGGGCGAGCTTCTCGAGCCCGGCGTCGGTGAAGCGCATGTAGACGAAGCTCTCGGTGGGCTGGAAGCCGCCGCCGGTGCTGTCGATCTCGGTCACCCACCAGCCGTTGGCCTCGTCGCGGGTGTTGATCACCTCGCCGGTGCTGACGTTGTCCTTGAGGTCCAGCCCGAGGATGGCCTCGTCCTCGCACGGCACGGGGTGGGCCTCGCACACGGGCGCCATGCCGCCGGCACCGCCCATGCCGCCCTCGCCGCCCACGCCGCCGGCACCGCCCATGCCGCCGGCACCGCCCATGCCGCCCATGCCGCCAGCACCGCCCATGCCGCCCATGCCGCCCTCGCCGCCAGCGCCCATGTCGACGGCGATGGCGCCGCCCGCGCCGCCGGATCCGCCCTCGCCCCCCGCGTCGCTGTCATCATCGCAGCCGAGGGGCAGGGTCCACAGGGCGAGGCAGGGCAGGAGCAGCTTCAACGACGACTTGACCAGCATGGAGGTCTCCACGGAACGTGGCCCGGCGCTGAGCCAGTCCGGCGAGGATCTGGCGGGCCGAGCGATCAGAGAGTCAGCGAGAGATTCGAGGGGCGACATGAAAGCGAAACCAAACCTTCTGGTCCACTGCTTGTTGAGCGGAGGGCTGACGGGGGTCGCCCTCGCGCAGGGCCCGGCGGAGATCGGCGCGGAGCCCCCGGCCGCGCCGGTGGCGTACCGCGACGGTGGGGCGCTGCGCCAGGCGGTGCGCCTGGGGCGGGTGGGCCCCCGCGTGGCGGTGCGGATCACCGTGCCCGACGGCCGGCAGTTCGAGGCCCAGATCGATGCGCACGCCCTGGTGCGGCTGCAGCCCGGCGCGGACGCCGCGGCGGTGTGGTCGCGGCTCAACCTGCGCCCGATCCGGCGGGTGCACCGCGGCGCGCGCATCTGGCAGGTCGCCGGGGCCCCTGGGGAGGACGGCCTGGCGGTGGCCGCCCGCCTCGCCGAGGGCGCTGAGGGCGTGGCCAACGCCGCCCCCGACCTGTGGCTCGCCCACACCCGCCACGCCATCGCCATCCCGCCGAACGATCCGCGCTACGCCGGCCAGTGGTACCTGGATCGCATCGACGTGGAGTCCGCCTGGCGGCTGTCGAGCGGCGCCGCCGAGGTGAGCATCGCCATCATCGACGGCGGCTGCGCCACCGAGCACCCGGATCTGGTGGACAAGATGGACCCCGGCTACGACGCCGCGGACGACGACGACGATCCCAACCCGCAGATCGGCTTCCCCGGCGACAACCACGGCACCGCGGTGGCCGGCGTGGCGGCCGCCAGCACCGACAACGGCGTCGGCATGGCGGGCACCTGCCCCGAGTGCCGGCTGCGCTGCGTGCGCCTGCTGCCCGAGGACGGGGGCCCCGTGCCCGTGTCCGCCGACGTGGCCGCCTTCGACTTCGCGGTCGAGCAGGGGGCGTGGATCATCAACAACTCGTGGGGCTTCAGCCAGCCCATGCCGGCGCCGGCGGACCTGGCCGCGGCCATCCAGCACGCGGCCACCGCCGGGCGGGACGGCAAGGGCAGCCTGGTGGTCTTCGCGGTGGGCAACGACAGCCGCCGGCTGGGCAACGACGAGCTGCCCGCGCTGCCGGGCGTGCTGGGGGTGGGGGCGACCAACAACTTCGACCAGCTCACCCAGTTCAGCAACACCGGCCGCGCCGTGGACGTGGTGGCGCCCACCGGCACGCTGGCGACGGATCTGCCGGGCGCCGCGGGCGAGGATCCGGGCGACTACACCCACCTGTTCGGGGGCACGTCGTCGGCGGCGCCGGTGGTGTCGGGCCTCGCCGGCCTGCTGATGGCCGCGGCGCCCGATCGCACGGCGCAGGCGATCCACGACGCCCTGACCGAGACGGCGGCGCAGAGCCTGTACGCCGCTGAGCTCGGCGCGGACGGCCACGATCCGGAGTATGGCTTCGGGGTCGTGCAGCCCGCGGCGGCGCTGCGGCAGCTCCTGGGGCTGCCCGAGCCGGGCGAGGGGCCCGACGCGGGCCCACCTGACGCGGGCGCGGTGGACGCGGGCGCACCGGACGGCGGCGCCACCGACGGCGCGGCGGGGGCGGATGCGGGCGATGCGGGGGCAGAAACGAGAAAACCCGCCGCGTCGGACGATGGCTGTCGAGCCATCGGGCCAACGGGCGGGTCTCCCCTGCTGATCGCGCTGCTGGGCCTGCTGGGTCTCCGCCGACGCCGGCGCTAGCCGAGCCGGCCGAGGTCGCCGTGCGAGACGGTGAGGGGCGTGGGCCACCCGAGGTGGGCGGCCACGACCCTCTGCAGCCAACGCCTACAGCAGTCGGGCGTAGTACTCGACCACGAGCTGGACTTCGATCTCGAAGGGCACCGAGCTCTCGTCCGGCAGGCCGGTGATCTTGGTGGTCAGCTTCTCAGCGTCGAAGTCGATCCACTCGGGGCGCATCAGCGAGACGCTCTCGAGGCTCTCGGCGACGACCTTGAGCTTCTGGCTGCGCTCGCGCAGCTCGATCACGTCGCCCTCGCGGACGCGGATCGACGCCACGTTGGCCTTGCGGCCGTTGAGGCGGAAGTGGCCGTGGTTCACGAGCTGACGGGCCGCCGGGATGGTGGCGGCGTAGCCAGCGCGGAAGATCACGTTGTCGAGGCGGCGCTCGAGCAGCTCGAGGAGCTTGATGCCGGTCTCGGTCTTGCCACGGCGGGCCTCGACCATCAGGCGGCGGAACTGCCGCTCACTGACGCCATAGTTGAAGCGAAGCTTCTGCTTCTCCTTCAGCTGGCGGGCGTAGTCGCTGGGGCGACGCCGGCGCATGCCGCCGTGCTGGCCGGGCGGGTACGGGCGGCGCTCGATCGTCTTCCGGGAAAGGCCGGGGAGATCGAGTCCCAGGGCGCGCATCTGCTTGACGCGGGGTCCAGTGCTTCGGGCCATGAAATCTTCTCTTTTCTATACAACAGGTGAACCAGCAGCCCGCGCATTCTAGGGAAGGCCGTCCAGGGCGCAAGAAAAATCAGGGTTGAACCCCCTGAAGGCCTTGACGGCAAAGGGGGTTTGGGCGGTGCCGGTCAGGCCGCCAGGGCGGCCGCAGCGAGGGCCCGCATCCGATCCACCATGGCCGCGAAGCCATTTCGCCGGTTGGGGGACAGGTGGCTGTCGAGGCCCAGGGTGCGGAACACCGCGCCCACGTCCGTGGCCAGCACCTCGGCCGGGGCCTTGCCGTCGAGCAGCACCATCAGCACCGCCACCAGCCCGCGCACGATGTGGGCGTCGGAGTCGGCCTGGTAGCGCATCACCCCGCCCTCCAGGCCGCCCACGAGCCAGACCTGGCTCAGGCAGCCGCGGATCTTCGTCTCGTCGGTGCGCGCGGCCTCGGGCAGGGCGGGCAGCTCGCGGCCCAGCTCGATGAGGTAGCCGAAGCGCTCCTCCCAGTCGCCGAGGAAGTCGAAGTTCTCGATGAGCTCGTCGATGGTCACAGCCGTGCTCCCGGGGGGTCGGTGGGGTCGAGGGCGAGGGGGGAGAGATACGGGATAGGGGCCCCTGGTCGCTACCGGAAGTCGTGGCGCGCCTTGACATTGGGCGTTTCGCGCGGCAAACGTCCGTGACTTTCTTTCCCGCGCGCTGAGCGAGGCGATTCATATGGGGTTTTTCGGAGGCGGCCGTCTCAAGGCTCTCGAGGCAGAGGTCGCGCAGCTGACCGAGTCGCTCGCGGCGAGCCGGCGCGAGCTGGACGACAGCAAGCGGGCGGCGACGCAGGCGCGCAAGGACGCAGAGGCGGCCACCAAGGCGGCCGCTGAGGTCGAGGGTCGGGCGCGCAACAGCCGCAAGAAGATCGACAAGGCCAACGAGGCCCGGGCGGCCGCGGACAAGCGGGCCCACGACCTGAGTGAGCGCAACGCGCACCTCGAGGCCGAGATCCAGACCTTCCGCGAGGCCATGCTGACGGCCCAGCGCGAGCTGGAGCGCACCCGCGGCCAGCTCCTCGAGGCGCAGCGCAGCCCCGCCCAGGCGCCCACGCCGGCGCCGGCGGCCGAGGCCCGCGAGGAGGCGCCCGCGCCCCGCGAGCCCCGGGAGCCCCGCGAGCCGGTGGCCCGCCCGTACGAGGTCGAGCGGCTCGAGGCGAAGCTGTCGGTGATCGCCGGCGAGCGCGACGACTTCCGCAGCCGCGTCCGCGAGGCCGAGGATCGCATGCACGCGGCCGAGAAGCGGGCGCGGGGCGAGACCCAGCGCGCGCAGACGACGCTGCGCGACCTGCAGCACAACCTCAAGAGCGAGCGGCGGGCCTACAAGATCCTGCAGCTGCAGTACGAGGCCCTCATCGACCGCACCCGCGGCGTCGACCAGCAGATCGAGGCCAAGGTGGCGGCGGCGCTGGCCGCGGCCAAGGCCGAGGCCCCCGCGGCGGCCCCTGTCGCGGGCCCTGTGGTGAGCGTCGAGGCCCCCAAGCCCCTCGTCGAGGTCGTGTCGGACGGCGACGCCTGACGACCCCACCGGGTGGGGCCTGCAGGTCCCACCTGGCCGCCCGCACCGGGCGCCCCACACCCCACCTGTCCCGCCCCAGTGTTCGCAGGGCGTTGCCCGCAGCGCCTCGCGCGGTGCGCACCGGCGCGGCGCGCCGGGTATGCTTCGCCGGCACAGAGGTTGCTTTGCGTCGACGCCTGGGGCGCGGCCTGACCGCCGCGCGCCCTTGGAGGTGCCCATGACCGGTTTGACGGCCCTGCTCATCGGATTGACCCAGCTCGCCTGTCCGCCCGACGTGGGGCAGATCAAGTGGAGCGGGCTGACCCACGACTTCTCGGCGAAAGGCGCGCGCTACAGCGTGCAGGCGACGGTGTGGGACCGCGACCGCAACGGCAAGGTCTCGGCAGGCGATCTGGTGCGGCTCGAGGGCGCCCAGCGCAAGGGCGAGGACCTGGGCGTCAGCGACGCCTGGTTCACCGTCGGGGGCGCGCTGGCGAAGGCGCTCAACCGCCGCCGGATCAAGGCGGGCGGGGGGCTGCAGGCGGACTGTGAGTCCCACTTCACCGTCGACAAGGTGCCGCGGCTCAAGACCAACGGGCAGCTCGCGAAGCGGCTGAACGCGTGGGGCGGCGTGGTGCGCCAGTCCCCCAGCGAGCAGGCCGAGGCCGCCATGGACGGCTGGGCCGCGTCGCTGTGCGGCGAGGGGCGGCACCTGGAGCAGACCGAGCTGGCCAACCGGCTGGCCGCGAAGGCCGCGCACCAGTTCAAGGGGCTCAGCGCCCGCCGCCGCAAGGGGCTCGCCCACACGGTGTCGAAGCGCTGGGCCATGCAGTGCGCCCACCTGAAGGTGCCGCCGAAGCTCACCTTCGAGTAGCCCCGCCGGCGCGCGGCGCGCTCCCAATCGCGGGCGCCCGGCCGCCCCGCACAGGGGCCGTGGCGTGGGGGCGCAAAGCACCGCCCGGCCGCTCCGGCAGCCTGTTACACTCCCGCCCCGTGGATCCCCTCGCCGCCCGTCGCCGCCTCTGGCTGGCCCTCAGCGTCGCCCTCGCGCTGCCCGCCGCGGCTGCGCTGTGGGGGGCCTCCCACCCGGCGCAGGCCGACGCCGCCTACGCCCTGGCCCGCAAGTGCCTGGTGGTCGACGCCGTGGCCTTCGCGCTGTGGGGCGCGGGCCGCAAGGGCTGGCTGCCGCCCTTCATCGCCCGGCGGCTGGTGTCCCTCATCATCGTGCTCATCGGCGCCAGCACCCTGGTGTTTGGCGCCCTGCGCGCGGCCCCGGGGGATCCGGTGGACGCGATCCTGGGGGAGCAGGCGAGCGCCGAGGCGCGCCAGGCCCTCACCACCGCGCTGTGCCTCGATCAGCCCCTGCTGGTGCAGTACGACGACTGCTTCTGGGACACCGTGCTGGATGGCTCGCTGGGGCACACCTTCGACGTGGCCCGCCAGCCGGTGATCGAGCTGCTGGCGGCGCACTTCCCGGCCACGGCGGAGCTTGCGCTGGCGGGCCTGTGCGTCGCCGCCTGCGTCGCGTTCCCCCTGGGGCTGCTGGCGGCGGTGCGCCGGGGCACCTGGCTCGACCACGCCGGCTCGGTGTTCGCGCTGGTGGGGGTGGCGGTGCCGGCCTTCTGGCTCGGCCCGATGCTGCTGCTGGCCTTCACCGTGGCCTTCGACGTGCTGCCCAGCCCGGTCCAGACCGACCGCCCCATCGCGGCGCTGCTGCTGCCCGCGCTCACCCTGGGCACGTCGCTGTCGGCCAAGCTGACCCGCATGATCCGGGCGAGCGTGCTGGAGGTCATCGGCGAGGATCACGTGGTGACCGCCCGGGCGAAGGGGCTGACCGAGGGGCGGATCCTGGTGAAGCACGTGCTGCGCAACGCGCTGATCCCGGTGGTGACGGTGATGGGCCTGCAGTTCGGCGCGCTGCTGACCGGGGCGATCATCACCGAGAAGGTGTTCGCCCGGCCCGGCGTTGGCACCCTGCTGCTCTAGGCCATCCAGCAGCGCGACTACCCGACGGTGCAGGGCACGGTGCTGCTCATCGCCACGACCTACGTGCTGGTGAACCTGGCGGTGGATCTGCTCTACGCGGCGCTGGACCCCCGCGTGCGGTTGGACGCCTGATGCGGCGCTTCCCGTGGATCGTGGGCGGCGGGCTGGTGATCGCCCTGCTGGTGATCGCCGCGCTGGCGCCCTGGCTGGCGCCGTACCCGCCCGAGCAGCTCGATCTGGTGAACGATCTCGCCGGCCCCACCGGCGCCCACTGGCTGGGCACCGACGAGAACGGGGCCGATCTGCTCAGCCAGATGCTGTTCGGGGCGCGCATCGCGGTGGGGGTGGGCCTGGGTACGGTGACCCTGTGCGCCACCATCGGCGTGACGCTGGGCGCCATCAGCGGCTGGTTCGGCGGGCTGGTGGACGAGGTGATGATGCGGGTCATCGACATCTTGATGGCCTTCCCCGGGATCCTGCTCGCGATCCTCATCATCGCGCTGACCCGCAGCCCCAGCGTGTGGGCGGTGATCTTCGCGCTGAGCGTGACGGGCTGGGCGAGCTACGCGCGGCTCGTCCGCGGGCAGGTGCTCTCGCTGCGTGGGCGGCCCTTCGTGGTGGCGGCGCAGGCGATGGGCGCGCCGTCGGCGTGGATCATCGCCCGCCACCTGCTGCCCAACGTGATGGCGCCCGTGATCGTGCAGGCCACCTTCGGCATGGCCGGCGCGATCCTGGCCGAGGCGGGCCTGAGCTTCCTGGGCCTGGGGCCCGACGGCGTGCCCTCGTGGGGGGCGCTGCTCGACCAGGGCGCGCGGTACTTCCTGGTCAGCGGGCACCTGGCGCTGTTCCCGGGCCTGGCGATCCTGGCCACGGTGCTGGGCATCAACCTGCTGGGCGACGCCCTGCGGGATCGGTGGGATCCACGCACAGACGCCTGACGCCCGCAGGCGCGCGGATCGGTGGGGGCCAAAGTTGAGGGTTGTGGCCCTTTGCGCTAGTCTCCGCGACCGCTGTTGCCCCCCCTTCAAAGGAGTCCCCGTTGGCAGATCCCTTGCGGAACATGAAGCGTCGGATTGGGCAGCGTCTGATCGTCGGCTTCGAGGGGACCTCGATCCCGCCCGAGATCGCCCGGCTCGACGAGGAGTGGGGCCTGGGTGGCTACATCCTGTTCAAGCGCAACCTCGAGGACTTCGAGGAGCTCATGGACCTCAACGAGGAGCTGTGGGCGCTGGGCCAGGGCGTGCCGCCGTTCATCGGGGTGGATCAGGAGGGCGGCCGGGTGCACCGGCTGCCCGAGCCCTTCACCACCTTCGCCGACATGGCGCAGCTGGGGGCCCTGGGCTCGGTGAGCGTGGCCTACGAGGTGGGCGCGGTCATCGGCCGTGAGCTGACGGCGGCGGGCTTCAACCTGAACTTCGCGCCGGTGCTCGACCTGAACACCAACCCCGACAACCCGGTGATCGGGCCGCGGGCGCTGAGCGCTGATCCCGACGTGGTGATCAACCTGGCGCGGGCGGTGGTGCGGGGCCTGCACGACAACTCGATCATCGCCTGCGGGAAGCACTTCCCCGGGCACGGCGACACCCGCGAGGACAGCCACCACACCCTGCCGGTGTGCGATCTGGACGCCGACACCCTGCGCGCGCGGGAGTGGCGGCCCTACCAGAAGCTGATCCAGGCGTCGCCGCACCTCGAGATGGTGATGACGGCGCACGTGCGCTACCCGAAGCTCGACCCCGATTTCCCGGCCACCCTGAGCCGGATCATCCTGCAGGACTATCTGCGGCTCGAGCTGGGCTTCAAGGGCCTGATCATCACCGATGATCTCGAGATGAAGGCCATCGCCGACAACATGAGCATCGAGGACACCGCGGTGGCGGCGCTGGAGGCGGGCAACGACCTGTTCTTGTGCTGCCACAGCCTCGACAAGCAGGTGGCGATCCTCGAGACCATCCTGAAGCTGGTCGAGACGCGGAAGTACCCCAAGCACCTGCTCGACAAGGGCTTCCGCCGCGTGCGCGAGGTGAAGGCCAACCACTTCCGGGTGGTGCGCACCATCGACCGCGTGCACGCCCGCGAGCTGGTGGGCAACCGCGAGCACGCGCGCATCTCGCGCCGGGTCAAGGACGGCAAGTAGCCGCTCGGTCGCAGGGGGCCGCCCGCGCCTGATGGGCGCCGCCTCGGGCGCCGCTCAGGGCGCCGGGCTGGCGGCCCGCGCCTCGGCGATCCAGGTCTCGAGGTGCTCGGCGATGGCGTCCACCGAGTTGGCGGGCAGGCCCACCTGCACCGCGTGCACCGCGCCGTCGCGGCCCACCACCACCATCGTCGGGATCGACTTCACGTTGTAGGTCTGCGAGATGCGCATGCCCTGGTCGAAGAGCACCGGGAAGGTGAGCTTCCGCTGGGCCATGAAGCCCGGCACCGTGTCGCGCTGGGCGTTGGCGCGGTCGGTGTTCACCGAGGCCACGAACACGTCGGCCTCGCCGGCGTGGGCCCGGTAGACCCGCTCCAGGGCCGGCAGGCTCGCCTTGCAGGGCGGGCACCACGTGGCCCAGAAGTCGAGCACGATGATCTGGCCGCGGTGCTCGCTGAGGGTGAACTCGGCGCCGTCCAGCATGGGCACCGTGAAGTCCGGGGCGGCCTCGCCGACGGGCGGGCCCGACCGGCTGCCCGTGTACTCGTAGGCGATCAGGCCCAGGATCACGATGACGGCGATCCACTTCAGGCGCTGAAACATGGGGCTCCCTCGGGGCGGTGGTCGCGGGTGGGATGCGGCTGCGCCCCACAGGGTGTCTGGCGGGGCGCCGGCGCCGGGCTCACGTGGCCCACCGGGCGCGCCACAGGCCGTACAGGCTGGCGTTGGGCAGGGCGGTGTAGTCCACCAGCCCCTCGCGGCGCACCACCACCACGTCCTCGTGCCACAGGCTGAGGTAGGGCAGGTCGTCGGCGACGTGGCGCTGCACCTGCTGGTAGATGGCGGCCCGCTTGGCGGCGGGGGCCACCCGGCCGGCGTCGATGAGGGCGTCCACCTGAGGGCTGCGGTAGGCCCCGCGGTTGCCGCCCCGGTTCGGCTGCGCCGGGGTGGGGACGCGGTCGCTGTGGAAGATCCAGTTGTAGAAGTGGGGCTCGCTGGGATCGCCCCACTGCAGCATGTAGCTCTGGAAGTTGCCCGACTTCACGTCGCTGAGCAGCGTGCCGACCTCGAAGGCGTCCACCTTGAGGTCGACGCCCACCTGGGCGAGGTCGTGGGCGATGACCCGCGCGATGTTGCGGCGGAACTTGTCGGTGTTGACCTTGAGGCCCAGCCGCAGCCGCGGGCCGTCGGGGCGGGCCGGGTAGCCGGCGGCGTCGAGCAGCGCGCGGGCCTTGGCCGGATCGTAGGGGTAGCGCCGGGCGTCGGGCGCGTAGGCCCAGTGGCTGGCGGGCAGCATGCCGGTGGCGGGCCGGGCCACGCCGCGGAACTTGTGGGTGATGAGCCCCTCGCGGTCGATGGCGTGGGCCAGGGCCTGGCGCACCCGCACGTCGGCGAGCAGCGGATCGCGCAGGTTGAAGCAGATGTAGGCGTACGCGACGCCGGGGAAGGTGTCGACGGCCAGGCCCGGGCGGTCGCGCATGGCGTCGGCCAGCCGGGGGCTGACGGCGTTCTGCACCACGTCCGCCGCGCCGCCGAGCAGGGCCAGCAGGCGGGTGTTCTGGTCGGTGACCGCGCGCACCACCACCCAGGGCAGCCGCGGGGCGCCCCGCCAGTACTGGTCATGGCGGGCCAGCACCACCTCGCCGGGATCGGTGCGGCTGTGCAGGCGGAAGGGGCCGGCGCCGATGAGCGGGCCGCCCGACTCGACGGTGCGGGCGGGCAGGATGCCCAGGGACAGGTCCGACAGGTAGGGCGCGTGGGGCTCGTGGAGGGTCAGCCGCAGGCGGTCGTCGCCCAGGGTGTCGATGCGCTTGAGGCGCTCATGGGACGTGCGCAGCGGGCTGCCCAGGGCGGGGTCGCGCACGCTCTCGAGGGTGGCGGCGACGTCGCGGGCGCGCACGGGCTGGCCGTCGTGGAAGCGGGCGTCGGGCCGCAGGCGGATGTCGTAGGTGTCGGGCGTGGGCTGGTCGATGGCGGCCGCCAGGGCGGGCGCGGGGCGCAGGCCCGGGGTGTTGACGGTGGTGAGGCCGTCGAACACCAGGTGGATCAGCTTGCCCGGCCACGCGCGGGTGTTCAGCCGCGGATCGAGGGTGCCCCGCAGCTGCTCGGGGAACAGCACCACCACCCGCTCGCGGCGGGGGATGGCGTCGCCGGGCGTGCGGGTGTCGCGGCACGCGGGCAGCGCGGCCAACAGCGGCAGGGAAAGGAAGGTGCGGCGATCCACACCGGCTGTCATATCAACGCCGGGGCGCGGGGTCACGCGTGGCGGTGCGCGGGTGGCTAGCGTCCGCGCGGGCCGCGCGGCACACTGCGCCGATGCTACGCCGCCTCTCGTCGCCCCGCCGCCCCGCGCCCGCCCTGTGGGCCGCCCTGATGACGGTCGCCGCCTGCCTGCTGGCGGTGCCCAGCCCCGTGGGGGCCCAGGGCCCCCGGGCCGGCGATGGCGCGGCCGCGCTCAAGGCGGCGGTGGATCCGCTGCTCAACGCCAAGGCCCTGGAGGGCGCGGCGATCGGCATCTACGCCGCCCGCGCCGACGGCCGCGGGGGGCCGCTGTACGCCTACCAGCCCACCAAGGCCCTGCACCCGGCCTCGAACACCAAGGTGGTCACCACGGCCGCCGCGCTGGTGAGCCTGGGGCCGAGCTTCGCCTTCCGCACCGACGTGTACGCCGAGGGGCTGAGCGAGGGGCGCGCGAAGCGGCTGTACGTGGTGGGCCGGGGCGATCCGCGGCTGTTCAGCGAGCAGCTGTGGAAGCTGCTCGAGGAGGCCCGCTTCGAGGGCCTGCGGGCCGTCGACGGCGACATCGTGGTGGACGACACCTACTTCACCGAGCAGTACGAGCCGCCGGGCTACGGCGACAAGCCCAACGATGACGCCAGCTACCGCGCGCCCAGCGGGGCGCTGTCCCTGGACCTCAACGCCGTGGCGGTGACCCTGCTGCCCGGCGCGAAGGTGGGCGATCCCCCCACCGTGCGGGCCCGGCGGGCGGCGGACTACTTCATCGTCGACAACCGGGCCACCACCACCAAGCGCGGCCGCGAGCGGCTGAGCCTGCAGGCGTCCCGGGCCGACGACGGCCGCACCCGGCTGGTGGTGTCGGGGCGCATCCCCGTGACCCACCCGGGGGTGACCGTGCGGCGGCGCATCGATCACCCGGCGCTCTTCGCCGGCTACGCGGCCCGCGAGATGCTGGCGGACCTGGGGATCGCGGTGAAGGGCGGCGTCAAGGTCGGCCGGCTGCCGGGCGACGGCGTGCGCCGGCTCGCGCAGCACTACAGCGGGCCCGTGGGCCGGCTGGTGCTGGACGTCAACAAGTGGTCGGTCAACATGATGGCCGAGGGCCTGCTGCGGGCCATGGGGCGCGTGCGCGGCGGCGGCGGCGACTGGGTGAACGGCGCCAAGGTCGTCAGCGACTTCCTCACCAAGGAGGTGGGGATCAAGGGCTTCACCTACGTGAACGGCTCGGGGCTCTTCGGCGACACGGCCTTCTCGCCCAAGCAGCTCGTGCAGGTGCTGCAGCACATGCACCAGCGCACGCCAGCGCTGCCCGAGTTCGCGGCGAGCTTGGCCCTGGGTGGCCGGGACGGCACCCTGCGGCGGCGGTTCAAGGGCACGGATCTCGGGCGCGTGCGCGCCAAGACGGGCACCCTGAACGGGGTCATCTGTCTGACGGGGTATGTGTACCTGAAGGACGGCA
>JAUHVS010000069.1 GCA_030424955.1 bacterium
CCCGGCCGCGGACGCCGCCGCCCGACCCCGCGCCCCGACCCGCTCACCCCCCCCCACAGGAGACGCTGATGTACGTGCCCCACGACGCCGCGCTGATCGGCATGGTCCACCTTGAGCCGCTGCCCGGCAGCCCCCGCTGGTCGGGGGAGATGGCCGCGCTGCTGGCCGCCGCCGTGCGGGACGCCGAGGCCCTGCTCGAGGGCGGCTGCGACGCCCTCATCGTCGAGAACATGGGAGATCTGCCCTACCTGCGCGGGCGGGTGGACCCCGAGACGGTGGCCGCGATGGCCCTCGCCGTCGATCGGGTGCGGCAGGTGGCGGGGGCGACCCCCGTGGGGCTCCAGCTGCTCGCGGCGGCCAACCGCGAGGCCCTGGGCGTCGCCGTCGCCTGTGGCGCCCGGTTCCTGCGGGTGGAGGGCTTCGCCTATGCCCACGTGGCCGATGAGGGCTGGATCGAGGCCTGCGCGGCCGACCTGCTGCGGGCCCGCCGGGCGCTGGGGGCCGACGTGGCCGTCTGGGCCGACATCCAGAAGAAGCACTCGGCCCACGCGGTGACCGCCGATCTCGACCTGGGCCAGTGGGCCCACGGCGCCGCCTTCTGTGGGGCCGACTGTGTGATCGTGACGGGCGAGGCCACGGGCGCGAGCACGCCGGCGGCCTCGGTGACCGCCGCCCGCGCCGGCGGCCTGCCGGTGGCTGTGGGCAGCGGGGTCACCCCCGCGGACGCGGCCGCCCTCGGCGCCGTCGCGGACGGGCTGATCGTGGGCAGCGCGCTGAAGGTGGACGGCCGCTGGCGCAACCCCGTGGACGTGGATCGCGTGCGCGCCGTGCGCGCCGCGCTGTCGACCCGCGGGTAGGGCACGCTGTCAGCAAGCGCTCCCGTCGCCAGCGCCCTCGCGGAGAACGCCGCGCCTTGGATCCGCCGCGTCGGCCCGCGCTGGCTCGGCCCGTGATGCTCAAGACCCTGCCAGGGCCGAGGGGGCGGCGCCGGCGGCCCCAATGGGCGCTCGCCGCCAGATTCTCCGCAAAAACAGCCACGAGAGGCCGTCTCCCGACGCCACCGGTGATCAAACCCCCCGGCGGCGCACATGAGCGGGGTGTCAACGCCGCCGGGAGGTCTCCATCGTGGTGCACGCCGTCAGCCAGCCGCAGCCCGCCGCCGAGGTCGCCGATGATCCGGGGCGCGTGCTGCTCTTCGCGGCCCTGGGCCCAGCCGTCGCCCTGGCGGTGGGCGCGGGCGTGCCCTTCGACAGCGTGCGGGACCAGCTGCTCCGTCAGCTCGCCCGGGCCAGCCTGGCCCGCCACGGGGCCCAGGTCGCCGGGCTCGTGCTGGGGCGCACCGTGCGGCAGCTCCGCAACCTGCGGCAGCTGGGCGGGGCGCCCCGGGGCGAGAACTACGTGGAGCGGGCCGAGGCCATCCTGCGCGCTGAGGGCCCGCTGAGCCTGGGTGAGCTGGCCGCGCGCCTGCCCCGCTACTACGCCTTCGACGCGGCGCAGGTCGCCGTGGACGCGCTGGTGGCGCAGGGGCGGGTGGTGGCGGAGCGCCCGCCGGCGCGGCGGGCCGGCGTGACCCGCTACCGGGTGGTCGCCGCCCCGCCCCCCGGGGCCGCGCCCGAGGACGCCGAGGCCCGGGCCGACGCGCTGGCGGCGCTCATGCGGGCCGTGACGCCGGCCGTCCAGGCCGACGCCACGCTCACGGCGACCGGGCGCCTGCGCCCCGCCGCGCTGGCGACGCTGCTGGCCGACGCCGAGGCCTGGCTGGCCCAGCGCCAGCGCGACACGCCGGACGGGGTTGAGGTGTCGCTCTACGTGGGGGCGGCGCCCGTCGGCTGAGCCGCCCGGCGCAGCGCGCAGGCTGCCCCTGTCTCGTCACTGTCATCGACGCTGCTATTCGATGTCCCACACCAGGGTGAGCGGGTGGCCGTCGCGGGTGAGGGCCAGGCGCAGCTGCCGGGTGCCTGGGAGGGCCGCGTAGACGGCCACCGCGGCGGAGGCCGAGGTCAGGGCCTCGCCGTTGACGGCCCGCAGCAGGTCGCCGTTGCGCAGGCCCAGCCGGTGCAGCGGGCCGCCGATCCGCAGGGCCGCCAGGCGCAGGCCCGCGAGGGTCTCGCCGCTCTCGCGCACGGGCACCAGCCGCACGGCGCGCAGCGCCGCCGGCGGGGTCTGCAGCGCCGCCTCGAACTCAGCGCGAGGCACCGTGAAGTGGGTGGCGTCGACCTGGCGGGCCTGCGCCGCAGGATCGCCGGCGGCCGGCGCCGGGCCCGCGGCCGTCGGGCGGCGCCGCACCGTGACCCAGTGGATGTGGCGGGCGGCGGGCGGGTGGTTGCGGGCGAGCGCCCGGCAGCTCACCTGGGCCGCCGCCGTGCCGTCGAGCAGCAGCAGGCAGGACTCGCTGATGGGATCGATCAGGTAGGCGGCGCGGGCGTCGATGGGGACGCGCACGATCGCGCCCGGCCGCGGCGCTGGCCCAGGGTCGGCCCGCGCCGGGCGGGCGGCCAGGCTCAGCACGCCCAGGATCATCGCGCCCAGGATCACCGCGCCCAGGATCACCGCGCTCGGGGCGACGGCGCGGGCCAGGCCGGTGACGGGCTGGTGGGCACGGGGGCGGCCCAGAGACACAGCGTCCTCCCGCGGGCCTGACGCGCCCGCCTGCCGCCAGTGTGCCCGTTTGGGGCCGGGTTGTCGCGGCGCGGGCGGCGGCCCATGATGCCCGCCAGGAGGTGAGCGATGATTGTGGTGACCAACCGGATCCCCGTGGCGCCGGGCTGGGGGGGCGAGTTCGAGGCCCGGTTCAGCCGGCGGGCGCACCTGGTGGACGGGCACGCGGGCTTCGTGCGCCACGAGGTGCACCGGCCGACGCCCATGCGCTTCGATCGCGAGACCGGCTGGGAGGCCCTGCCGGCCGACGGGGGCGTGTACGAGGTCAAGACCTGGTGGGCGCGGATCGAGGACTTCCAGGCCTGGACCCGCAGCGAGTCCTTCGCCGCGGCCCACCGCGACCGGCCGCCGCCCGAGATGTTCTCGGGCAAGCCCGAGCTGGTGATCCACGCGCTCTGCGCCGCGCCGACCGGCTGAGCCGGGGCGGGCGTGACGGGCCCGGCGTGACGGGCCGCGCGGCTACTCCGCGGGCGCCGAGAACGGCGGCTGGGTCTGGCGGGTGGGGCGCGGGCGCTGGCGCTTGATGGCCATCATCCGGGCGTCGGCGCGGTGGATGAGGCCGTCTGGGTCGCGCCCGTCCGCTGGCGACAGGGCGAGCCCGACGCTGGCCCCCACGGACACGGTGTCGTCGGTCAGGCGGACCGGCTCGCGGCACGCGGTCACCAGCCGCGACACGATGCCCTCGGCGTCTGCGTGTGACTGCACCCCCATCAGCAGGGCGACGAACTCATCGCCGCCGAAGCGGGCGACGGTGTCCCCGGGCCGGACCGTCGCCCTGAGGCGCTGCGCGATGGTGGCCAGCACCTGGTCGCCCGCCGGGTGGCCCCAGCGGTCGTTGACGGGCTTGAAGGCGTCGAGATCCAAGAAGACCACGGCGAAGGGCTGGTCGCCCGCCAGCAGGCGGTCCATCTCGCTGCGCAGCGCGCGGCGGTTGGGGATGGCCGTCAGCGGGTCGTGCTGGGCCTGACGCTCCCGCGCCTCTTGCTGGGTGATGTCGCGCAGCACCAGCGCCCGCGGGCCCCCCGGCGTGACCGGGCGGTCGAGGCGCAGCTGCCAGGTGGTGCTGTCGCCCAGGGTGAGGGTGGTGGTCCACACGCTGTCGGTGGCGAGCGCGACCTCGAGGGCCGCCGCGCGCTCGGTGGAGAGCCCGAGCCGCGCCTGCACGACGTCGCCGTCGCGGGTGACGGATCCAGCAAAGGCCGGGTTGCTGCTGATGACGTGGCCGGCGCTGTCCACCAGCGCGACCCCGTCCGGTACGGCGCCGAGGGCCAGGTGGGCGTGGTGGGCGGCGCGCTGCGCCGCGTGCAGCGGGCTGACGTCCAGGTTGATGCCCACCATCCGCAGCGGCGCCCCGTCCGCGCCGCGCTCGGTGATCTGGCCGTCGCTGAACACCGTCGCCCAGCGCCCATCGTCTCGGCGCAGGCGGTACTCATAGAGCAGCTGGGGGCGCCGGCCTGAGATGTAGTCGTCGAGGGCCTGCAGGGTCGCCTCGCGGTCCTCGGGGTGCAGCCGATCGCGCCACTCGTCGAGGGTCGCGGTGGGGGTGACGGGGCGGCCGAGCATCTCGCACCAGTGGCGGTTGACCTCGACGTGGCCCGACCCGATCTGCAGGTTCCAGGTCCCCAGCCGGGCGCCGTCGACGGCCAGGGCCTGCAGGTCCTGCGCGGCGGCGAGCTGGCGCTGCAGGCTGCGCGCTTCGCTGACGTCCTGGGCGACGCCGCGCAGCGTGCCGTCGGCCACGCGCTCCAGGTGGATCAGCAGGTCGTACGTGCGCTCGGGCGGCTGGACGGTCAGGCGCGCCTTGCACACCGCGTTGTCGCCCGGGCGCAGGGTGCGGGCCACGCGGCGGATCCCGTCGGCGTCCGCGCTCGGCAGCCAGCCCAGCGCCTCGTCGACGCCCAGGGTGTCGCGCGGGGTGTTCAGCAGGGCCTTGAGCAGGGGGGACAGCCACAGCGTGCGGCTGCTCGGGTTCACCCGCCAGTCCCCGATGCGGGCGAGCCGTTGGGCGGCAAACAGGCGGTCGCGCTGCGCGGCGAGGGCCTCGCTGGCCTCGCGCTGGGCGGTGACGTCTGCAAAGGAGCTCACGACCCCCTCCACCCCGCCGTCCACGGTCAGCAGGCGGCTGGTGACGCTCAGCCACCGCAGCCGCCCGTCGGGGGTGTGGATGCCCATGATCGAGCGGTCGCAGGGGGCGCCGGTGCGGAGGGTGCGCATGGCCGGGTGCTGATCGCCGGGCAGGGGCTGGCCGTCGCCGTCCACGGCGCGCCACCGGGGGTCGAGGGAGTCGCGGCCCTGCAGCTGCGCGCGGGTCAGCCCGAGCAGCGCCTCGCCCGCCTGGTTGACCCAGGTGATGCGGCCCTGCCGGTCTTGCACCACGAGGCCGGAGAGCGCCGAGAAGACGGTCTCGAGGAGCGGAGCAGGCATGTGCGTCGGGGGATCGGGCGGGCTCATAGGGGGGTGAACGGCGCGTGGGGGTCCAGCCTTCCCCACCGGGTCACAGATGGCCCCCTTGGGTCGCCCGCCTCATCGGCCGTCGACGGGCTGGGGCGCGCCCGCGTAGGCTGGGGCCACTTCGTCCGGGGACCCCATGCACGACGCCTACGAGACCTTCCTGTACGACAACTTCCCCTTCGAGGACACCCACCCCGACTGGCTGGGGTTCGTGGGGTCGCTCTTCGGGCTCGACGCGGCGCCGGCGACCCGCTGCCGGGTGCTCGAGATCGGCTGTGGGCTGGGGGGCAACCTGATCGGCATCGCGGCCCTGCTGCCCGACAGCGAGTTCGTCGGCGTCGATCTGGCGGCGGCGCAGATCGAGCGCGCGCGGGCGGACGCGGCGGCGGTGGGGCTGCGCAACGTGCGCTTCGAGGCGATGGACGTGCGCGCGCTGCCCGACCACTGGGGGCCCTTCGACTACGTGGTGTGTCACGGGGTGTATTCGTGGGTGAGCGCCGAGGTGCAGCACAGCATCCTGGCGGCGCTGGCCCGGCACCTGACCCCCACGGGCCTGGCGTTCATCAGCTTCAACACGCTGCCGGGCTGGCACGCCCGTGGCATGCTGCGGGACATGGTGCGGCGGGCGGTCAAGCCGGGGCCGCCGGCGCAGATGGCGGCCGACGCGCGGCGGTTCTTCAAGTTCCTGCGGACCCACGCCCCCGAGAACAGCGGGCTGCCGACGTGGATGAAGGCGGAGCTCGCGCTCTTTGAGCCCCTGAGCGACCGCTACCTGTACTTCGAGTACCTGGTCGAAGAGAACAACCCATTGTATTTCCAGGATTTTGCGGCCGATCTGGCGGCGCACGGCCTGGGCTACCTGGGGGACGCCGAGCTGGCCGCCATGAACCCCGAGCGCTACGGGGCGGCGGCGGCTGAGGCGGTGGACGCCTGGACCGCCGACCAGCTGGAGGTGGAGCAGCTCAACGACTACCTGGGCGGGCGCTACTTCCGCCGGGCGCTGGTGTGTCGCGCGGGGCTGCCCCTGGCCCGGCAGCTCGATCCCGACCGCCTCAAGGGCGCCTGGGTGTCGTCGTGGTTCACCCCCAACGTGGACGCGGCGCAGGTGCCGCTGGCGGGGGGCGTCGCGGCGACCTTCACGGGGTCTGACGGCTACGCCCTGAGCACGGCGGATCCGGTGCTGAAGGCCGCGCTGCTGGCCCTGCACGCCGCCCAGCCCGCGGCGCTGTGGACCCATGAGATCGAGGCTGAGACGGCGCAGCGCCTGGGGATCGAGCTGGACGCGGCGCTCGCCGAGCGGGTCCGCTCCCTGCTCTTCGACCTGTTGATGCACGGCCGCCTGCTGGCGGGGCGGTGGCAGCGCCCCATCGCCCACACCGTGCCCGCGCGCCCCATGGCCGCCGCGGTGGCGCGGGCCCAGTGCGCGCGGGCTGACTTCGACTTCGCCGTGACCACGCTGCGCCACGACAGCCGGGGCATCGACAAGCTGGACCGGGCGCTGCTGCTGGGCATGGACGGCACCCGGGACCGCGAGGGCCTGGTGGCCTTCGTGGCGCAGGCCATCGCCGAGGGGCAGCTGAGCCTCACCTACGAGGACGCGCCGCTGACCGGCGGCCCGCTGCTGGCCGAGCTGGTGGACCTCAAGCTGCAGGACCTGCGACGCCGGGCCCTGGTGATGGCCCCGGACGCTGGGTAGGATTCGCCCGCTTTCGTTGGGCGCCGCTGGCACAGGGCCGGGCGCCCGACCACGACTTCCCGAACCGAGGAGCACAACATGAGCATGCGCGCGTGGGGCCTGGCCCTGCTGCTGGGGGCGTTGATCGGCTGCGTCGAGGACGCCAAGCCGCCTGCGGCCGAGACCGAGACGGACGCCGGGCTGGCGGCCGACGCGACGCTGTCGCCCGACGCGGCGGCGGATCAGGGGGTCGAGGACGAGGGCCCGCCGCCCACCATCGACGCCGGGCTCAACGTGGATCTGCCCTGTGAGACGGTGGCCGACTGCCCCGACGACAGCTACACCTGCACCGACGGGCTGTGCGCCCCCCCCGAGTGCACCGAGGGCGGCGACGAGTGCGGCATGCTGCAGGGCTGCCTGGCCGGCGGCTGCGTCGACCGCTGCTTCGGGGAGGGCACCTGCTTCCGCGGCGGCCTCTGCATCGACGGCCTGTGCCACCCGCCCGAGTGTGGCGGCGACGCCGACTGCGGGGACGGCCGGCTGTGCCGCAACGACCGCTGCGTCGACGCCGAGCCCTGCGCCGGCGTCGAGGACTGCGGCGCGGATCAGCAGTGCGTCGAGGGCAACTGCGAGCCGCTGCCCGCCTGCGGCGGAGATCGCAACTGCGGCCCCGAGGCCATCTGCGACGAGGGCCTGTGCCGGCCGCGCACCGGCTGCGAGAGCCGCGATGCGTGCGAGCCGAGCGAGGACTGCGTGGGCGGCCGGTGCGTGCCCTTCGTGTGCCGCGGCGACGGCGACTGCGCCGAGGGCGAGATCTGCAACGGCGGCGAGTGCCAGCAGCCCGCCGAGGTCGAGGTGGCGACGGTGGTGGTGCTCAACGGGCCCCGCGCGCTGACGGTGGGCCAGGGCCTGCGCTACCGCGCGGTGGGCCTGGATCTGCGCGGTGACATCGTCGAGACCCGCGGCTTCACGTGGGCCGTCGCCGACGGCGCGGTCGCCGACATCGACGGGCAGGGGCAGCTCACGGCCGTGGCGGCCGGCCAGACCACCGTGACCGCTGCGCTGGGCGACGTGATCAGCGAGCCCGTGGCGGTGAGCGTCGAGGCGCTGCCGGTGGCCGAGGGCTGGCGGGTGCGGGTGACCAGCCAGGGCAGCGGCGGCGCCGTGGCGGGCGCGCAGGTGCGCGCGGGCATGGCCGTGGCCACCACCGATGAGGCGGGCGTGGCCGAGCTGCCCGGGGACGCGGGCGGCCCGCTGACCGTGTTCGCCGAGGGGCACGACTACGTGAGCCTGGTGGGGGTCGAGCCGGGCGCCGTGCACGTGCCGCTGCCCGTGCGCAGCGACTTCGCCCGGGTGGCCGGCTTCACCGGTGAGCTCGACTTCGCGCGGGTCATGAGCGAGGGCGGCGTGGAGCTTGGGCTCGCCGGCGCCAGCATCGGCGGCGGCCTGACCAACCTCAGCCTCACCGATCTCATCGGCCAGCTGTTCAACGTCGAGGTGGGCGTCGCGGGCTTCAACTTCGACGTGCCGCTGCCCGGCGGCCTGATCTTCAGCGCCGAGCTGCCCATCGTGGGCCGGGTGACCCTCAAGGACGACTTCAAGGTCACCGCGCGCCCGGGCTTCCAGCTGGGCTGGGCCTTCGCGGGGCGCATCGACACCAACGCCATCATCCAGCTCTTCGGGGGCGGCGGCGGCGGCTTCGACGCGGGCACCGTGCTGGCCACCGTGCTGCCGTTCTTCGACCAGTTCCAGCACGGCCTGCGGGTCTCGGCGGACCTCGTGGCCCTGCCGCGGCTGCCCGACCAGGACGACATCGACCGCGACGGCGACACCGCTGAGCTGGTGCCCGACTACAGCCGCTTCCCAGTGCTGAACAACCAGCCGGAGCAGGACCAGCGCCTGCGCCTGAGCGTGAACGTGCCCCCGCTGCCCGGCGGGGACGGCAGCCCGGTGGCCCTGCTCTTCGCGGGCGTCGAGGTGGAGTCCGTGGGCTTCGTGCCCTTGGGCGTGAGCAGCACTGACGCCGCCGAGGCCGTGCCGATGCGCATGGCGGCGCCGTACGCGGGCCTGGAGGCCGGGGAGCCGGTGGTGGTGGCCATCGCCGCGCGCTTCGGCGGCGGCAACGTGCTGCCCGACGACATCTCGGTGCTGATGCGCCGCTTCCCCGGCGGCCTGCTGCCGGCGGACGTGGACCTGGGGGCGGGCTTCCTGGCGACCGCTGAGGGGCTGACCTGGGATCCGGCCGAGCGGGCGCTGAGCGCCCTGGAGGTCGCGGGCGCCGACGCGCACCGCGCGGTGTTCGAGGGGCCGTCGGGGGCCTGGCACGTGTACTTCGCGGCCGGCAGCGAGCCCGCCTTTGACGTGCCGTTCCCGCCCGAGGGTTACAGCGATCTGGCGGCGGGCACCCTGGTGCGGGTGGACGCCCTCACCCTCGAGGGCGCCACCGTCAGTGAGCTCGCCACCGAGGGCGGCGCGGGCGATCTGACCGACGTGGACCGCTTCGCCACCGGCTTCAGCCGGGCCGCGCAGTAGGGCGCCGCGGGCGGTGACGGTGCGGGTGCGCCGGCCGCCCGACTCGAGCGCCCCGCCTGAGAGCCCCCGCCTCACAGCGCCCTGCGGCGCCCCTCAGTACACCAGCGGATCACCGGGCCACTGCCCCGCGGCCTCGGCCTGCAGGGCGGCGTGGAACCGCCCGAGCCGCTGGGGCGTGGGCAGCGCCGCGAGGCGCGCCGCGGCGTCGCCCGAGGGGTTGGCCAGCGCGAGGCTGCGCAGGATGCCCGCGGTGGGCCAGAACCCATGCCAGCGCGCGTCCTCGAGGGCCCGCTCGAGCCAGCGCGCCGCCCCGGCCCCGTCGCCGGCCGCGAGGGCGAGCCGGCCCCGCTCATAGCGCCAGTACAGCAGGCACTCCCGGGCGTAGGGCTCGCTGAAGGGCCGGGTCCAGGCCTCGAGGGCGTCCCGGGCGGCGTCGAGCTGCGCGCCGGCGCTCTCCAGCGCGCCCGCCGCCCGCAGGGCCATGGCCTGGTAGACCCCGCACCGGGCGAGCTCATGGCGCTGGTGGGCGGGGGCGAAGGCCTCGGCGGCGCGGGCGAAGGCGGGCATGGCGGCGTAGGGATCGCCCAGGTGCAGGTGCACCCGGCCCACGGTGCTGGCCACCCGGCCCGCCAGCGGCGCGGCGCCCCAGGGGTCGACGGTGGCGAGGGCGCCCGTGAGGGCCTCGGCCTGGGTGAGCAGGGCCTGGCGGGCGGCGTCGTCCGGCCCCGTCGGGTGGCAGGGCTCGGTGACGTGCTGCTCGATGGCCTGGGTCAGCCGCGCGATGTTCAGCTCCACCCGGGCGCTGGGTGGCAGGGCGTCGCGCTCGGCCGCAAGGGGCTCGATGAGGCGCAGCGTGGCGGCGACGCCGTCCCGGTCGCCGGCGAGGCCGTAGGCGACGATGGCGTCGGCGGCGTGGCGCGCCCGCGCGTCGGCGGGCAGGGCGTCGCCGAGGCGCAGCAGGTGGTGCTGTAGCCGGTCGGCGAGCACCTGGTACGGGCTCTCGCCCGGCCGCACCGGCAGGCTGGGATCGTGCACGGCCTGGGTGCGCACCTGGGCGCTGAGCCGGCGCAGGGCCTCGCTGCGGGCGTGCTGGGTGAGGTCGTCGTCGAGGGGCTGGATGCCCTGTGGCGCGAGGCCAGCGGCGGCCAGCAGGTGGCCGATGCCGGCCGCCTCGGGGGGCGCGACGGGCACGGTGATGAGGGCCGGGTCGGTGACGAGCGGGCCGGCCAGGTTGTCGGGGTGCAGCGCGAGGCGGCGGCCCCCGGCGGCGGCCCACGCCCGCGCCTTGGCGGGGACCCCATCGACGGCCTGCACCCGCACCGCGCCGGTGGGGCCCAGGGCGAGGGCGGCGCTGACGGCGAGGTCGGCGGGGACGGGCCGCCCCTGCCAGGCCGAGACCAGCCCCACGAGCGCAGCGAGGCCCAGGGAGGGGCCGTCGATGACCGCGCCCTGGGCCCGGCCGTCGGGCTGGGCCGGCAGGTGCACCGCGAAGTGGTGGCGCTCAAAGGCCAGCGGCGGCGTGCCCGTCGCCGTGAGGGCCCCGGCCCCGGCATAGGCGGCCCGCAGCGACCGCTCTGCGTGGCGCGCCAGCCGGTGATCGAAGGGCGGCACGGGGTGATCGAAGCACAGCACCTCCAGGTGCCCCACCAGGCCGCTGCCGGTCGCCTGATCGACGAGCAGCACCGGCACCCGGGCGCGGGCCATCGCGTCGGCGGGCTGGGGGCCCAGGGCGCTGGCCGCGAGGCGCACGGCGCCCTCAGGGGGTGGGGCCGTGGTGCCCTCCGCCGGTGTGGCCGCGGGGCCCAGGGTGGCGCCCGCCAGGCCGCGGGCGACGGCCTGGCTGCGGGCGGTGAAGGGCCGGCTCCACCAGCGATCCGGGGGCAGGGGGGCGTCGGCCAAGGCAGCCTGCAGGGCCAGGGTGGCCGGGCCGCCGGCGGCGAGCCAGGCGGCGACCTCGATGGCGGCGGGGCGGCCGTCGGCGTCGAGGGCGGCGTCCAGGGCCTCGAGGGCGTCGAGCAGATCGGGATCGAAGGTGTCGGCTGCGACCGCCTCCATCTGCGCGCGGGCCTCGATGAGCGTGGCGGCGGCGCTGGGCACCTGCGGGGCGCGTTGGAGCGCCGCGTGGGTGGCGGGGCTGAGCCAGTCGGGCACGAGGGCGACGAGGGCGTCCTCGGGCACCGCCGCCTGGGCGGCGGCCTGCACGGCGGCGCGCAGCGCGGCGGGGGTCAGGGTCTGGGCGTGGGTCAACGGGCGCCCCCCTTCAGGCGAAGTGCACGCCGGTCAGACGCTCTGCGCTGGTCGGATCGGACACGGTGGGTCACGTCAGTCCTCCGCTGTCCAGGTGGCGAGGCAGCTGGCGGCGCGGGCGCGGGCGCGCTGGATCTGCTTGTCGACCACCTCGCGGGCCTGTTTCCAGGTGCGCGCTCGGCCGGCCCGGTCGGTGGGGCGCGCGGCCAGCTCCGCGTCGGCCAGTGCGTTGAGGCTGCCCCCCCGCAGGTGGACCTCGGCGAGCACGTGGCGGTCGGTGGCCGTGAGGTGGGGGCAGTCGAACAGGCGCGCGATCTTCGCCTGGGCGGCGGCGCGGGCGCGGGCGGCGGTCTGCTCGGCGTGCCACTCGGCGACGCGCTCGGCCTCGGGGCGGTCGGGCGGACGGTCTTGGGGGACCTCGCGCCGGTCTCGCTTGCGCGTGCGGCCCATGTCGACGCTGGCCATCTGCCCGGCGCGGCGGACGTAGGCGCCCGGGGCGTCGATGACCTTGCGGGAGAAGGCGCGCATCACCTTCACCGTGGCGCACTGGGCGAAGTCATCGGCCTCAGCCGGGGTGGCGCGGTTGGCCCGCAGGATGCCGTAGATGCGGCGGCGCACCTCGGCGGCCAGGCGAGCCTCCGCCCGCGGCGCGCCGGCGCGGTAGGCGTCCACCAAGGTCTGCAGCGGGTCGACCACCATCGCAGGCTGCGTCGGCGGGCCGAGCCCGTCAAGGGCCGCCTGCCCCAGCGCCGCGCAGGGGCCACGGGGGCCTGCTCCGCCGTGGCGCAGGCGCCGCGCGCGGGCCAGCTCAGGGGGGGCGGGGGAGACAAGGAGAGGCGCCGGCCGGCTGGGCGCGGCGCCTCATCCAGGGGCCATCAGGGCGGACGCCCGAGGCCGGAGGACCGAGGCCGGGGGGCCGGCTTACTCGGCGAGCTGACCACGGGGGCGGTTCACGATGCCGCCGTTCTGCTCGTAGTGAGCGGTGGCCGCGTCGCGGTTGTGGCAGCTGCCACAGGCCGCGGCGGTGGGGCTCGTCACGTGGTCGGTGGCGTTCGGCACGGTCTCGCGGGCCGCGATGACCGCGTCACGGGAGGCGCCCTCGCCGTCGGTGGTCACCACGGTGGTCACCAGCGCGTTGGCCGGGATCGACTCCGTGCGGTAGGTGCCCTCGATGTGGCAGGTCAGGCAGTCGCTGGCCTCGCCCGGGAACATGACCTCGTCCCAGTTGTAGTAGATGCCGCCGGCGCGGTTGCGCACGAACTCATAGGCCGCCGCGCGGGCCGAGCCGCCGTGGATGCCGTGGATGAGGTCCTTGAAGTTGTTGGTGTCCTCGGGGAACACGAGGGGATCGTTGCCCAGCGCCGCGATGGTCGCCTCGGGCAGGCCCTCGGGGTCCGCCGCGCGGCCGGAGCTCGACAGGTTCGCGGTGTGGCAGGTCACGCACACGGCGGTCTCGTACACGCGGTTGCCGCCGTGGCCCTCGAACCACTCGTGGCAGTTCGCGCACTTGGCGGAGTCCACCACCTCGCGGCGGGGCTCGTCGCCGCTGACGCCGGCGAGGACCGACACGGCGTGGCGGGCCACGTTCTCTTCGCCCACGGCCTGCTGGAAGTAGCCCTGCAGGGCCACGGCGCGCATGGCGCTGCCGGCCGGGAAGCCGTCGGCGACGGTCGCCGTGAAGACGCCCTCACCCAGGGCCACGAGGTTGCCCTCGTCGATCAGGGTGTTGATGGCGACGCTGGCGGGCTGGCTCGCGGTGCGGCCCAGGTTGTTGTAGTCGGCCGGCGGCAGCTCGCCCTCGGCGCCCAGCGCGTAGGCGAACAGGAAGCTCGGGTAGCGGCCCGGATCGGCCAGATCGGCGGGCAGGTTCAGCAGGTCGAGGGCCACGCCGTCGCGCAGGATCGAGAAGTCGATCTCGACCGCGTTCGCGGCGTCCACGCGGACCTCTTGGATCTCGTAGGTGATGTCCGACAGGCCGGCGGGCAGGCCCGGGTTGTTCGGCGTGGCGTTCTCGGTCAGGTGGGTGTCCATGATGCCGGCGATGCCGCCCTGGGGCTGGTGGCAGCCCGCGCACGCGCTGTTGTTGGCCTGGGGGCCGGCGCTGTGGGCGGTCATGCCCTCAGGCGCGGCGCCCGCCTCGAACCAGGTGTTGTGGCAGGAGCCACAGGCCACCTTGTTGGGGCTGGTCATCCAGTTGCCGCCGTCCTCGGTGTTCGGGTTGTCGGCGCTGTGGCACTTGGCGCAGTTCGTGACCTGCTGGGGGTACATAACCTCGGAGTAGTCGTGCACCTCGGGGATGTTCTGCGCCGCGTGGATCTTGTGGATCATGTACGGGAAGTCGACGTCGGGGCGGCTCGGGTTGTGGCACATGACACACATGCGGGTGTCGTTGCGGCCCTCACCGTGGAAGCTCAGGCCCCCGTGGCAGTCGTTGCAGCTGTCGACGTCGACGATGTCGCGGCGCAGCACGACGGCGTCGCCGTTGGGCACGAAGTCGTAGATCGGGTTCAGCGTCGCCACGTCGGGCGGGATGCGCGAGTGCTGCATCGCCAGGCGGTGGGTCACCAGGGGATCGAAGTTCTCCTGGATGTCGACATCGAAGGTGTAGGTGTAGCTGCCGTCCCCGTTGAGCACGAGGTTGTCGGGGTTGCGGTTGTTGGTCGCGTAGTCGAACCAGGTGTCGGGATCGCCGTCGATGCCCGGCACCAGCTTGGCCAGGTTGAACCGGGCGTAGCTCAGGCGGCCGCGCGAGTCGGCGGCGCCCAGGTCCAGGTTGATGCGCAGGCCGTTGCCGTCAAAGGCCGCGAAGTTGAAGTTGACCCACGGGGTCACGGCGCCGCTGATCGCGTCGACCTCGAAGTTGACCTCGTTGATCGTGACCTCGGCGCGCCCCGCCACGACGTTCAGGCCGTGGGCGGTGTCGACGTCGGCGACCCTGCCGGAGTCGTGGCAGACCGAGCAGGACTCGTTGGCGTAGAGGGTGAGGTCCTCGCCGGGCTCACCGGGGGCGCCGGGCTCGCCGGGCTCGCCGGGGGCGCCGGGCTCGCCGGGGGCGCCGGGCTCACCGGGGGCGCCAGGATCGCCAGGGGCGCCGGGCTCACCGGGGGCGCCGGGATCGCCGGGCTCTCCGGGCTCACCGGGGGCGCCGGGATCACCGGGCTCGCCCGCGGGACCGACGCTGCCATCCGCGCTGGCGCCGGGGGGCCCCTCGGGCCCTTCACAGGCCATCAGCGCCAAGGTTGCAGCCAAGCAAGCCAGCAGGCCCGAACGACTCGTCTTCATGGTTTCCTCCCAGGCCAAACGCCGGGAGCAGGTTCATGCGCCCAGCCGGCGCCGAGGGCCCGTGCACAGGCTGTGCCGAGGCGCGGGCGGATCCGGGGCTGAGCCAGCAACGCGCTGAATTGTTTCAACAATGGCGACGATTTTCGCGACGAGGGGGGCGGCGGCGGGGGGCTGATCCCGGACGGGAACAGGG
>JAUHVS010000070.1 GCA_030424955.1 bacterium
CTGGGCGGTGAAAAGGTCGTTCTGCAAAAGCCGGAGACATACATGAACCTGTCCGGGGATGCGGTGCAGGCGGCGATGAAGTTTTACAGGCTGGAGCTTGAGGACGTCATCGTGATGCATGACGAGCTGGACCTCGCTCCGGGCAAGCTGCGGATGAAAACCGGTGGCGGGCACGCGGGTCATAACGGGTTGCGGTCGATTGACGCGCATCTGGGTCCGGGGTTTTCGCGTGTGCGGATCGGGATTGGGCATCCGGGCGACAAGCGGCTGGTGTCGAATTACGTGCTGGGCGATTTTTCGAAATACGACAATGACTGGCTTGAGCCGATGCTCGCCGGAATTGCCGAAGGCGCGGATGATCTGGTGCGGGGGGATACGTCCGGGTTTTTGAACGCCGTGGCGCGCAGGCTGGCTCCGAACAAACCGCAGAAACAGGCGAAGAAACCGGAGGTCAAAGAAGCGAAGAAGCCCGCGCCAGTGGCCGAGCCGGAACCGGAGCCGGAGGACGAACCGCCGCCCCCGCCCGAACCAGAAACCGCGCCGCCGCCGCCCGTGGTGGTGCAGGCGCCCGAGCCCACGCCGCCGCCCCCCGCGCCCCGGCGCCGGCCCCGCCGCCGCACGGCGACGGTGAAGCCCCGCCCCGCGCCGCCGCCCGCGCCGAAGCCGGCCCCTGCGCCCGCTCAGGCTGCGGTGAAGGTGCGGGTGGTGCGGGTGCTGCCCGCCAAGGATGGGCAGTCCTGCACGCTGTACCTGCAGGTGCCCGACACCGGGCTGCAGCAGGGCATGGTGGGCCGCCTCTACAGCGGCGGCTCGGCCCTGGACGGCGGCCGGGTCACGGTCATCAAGGGCGGCAGCCGCACCGCCACGGCGCGGGTGAACCTGCCGCCGGGCCGGGTGGTGGGCTCGCTCACCGTCCGCTTCAACTGAACCGCCCCCCCGAAGACGACGGGCCCGGCTGGGCGGTCGAGGTGGATCCCGAGAGCGACGGGGTCCGCCTGGACCGCTTCTTGTCGCTGCGCATCCGTCGGCTGTCTCGCGCGCGGGCGGCCCGCCTGGAGGTCATCGATCTGGACGATCCCGGGCGGGCGCTCAAGAAGAGCAGCCCCGTGCGGGCCGGCCAGCGGCTGTGGGCGCGGCGGCCGTCCCCCGACGCCGGGGTGCGCTTCGACGCGCCCGAGGTGCTCGCCGAGGACGGCGATCTGCTGGTGCTCGACAAGCCGGCGGGGCTGGCCGTGCACCCCACGGCGGCGCGGTTCGAGGCCACGGTGACCCGCTGGCTGGCCCGGCACCACCCCGGCGCGGAGCCCGTGCACCGGCTGGATGTGGAGACCTCGGGCGTGCTGGTGTGTGCCCGCCACGCGATGGCCCACCGGGCGCTGAAGCAGGCCTTCGCCGAGCGGGCGGTGCACAAGACCTACCGGGCGGTGGTGGTGGGGCTGCCCACCGACGACGCCTACGTGGTGGACACCCCCCTGGGCTTCGACGGGCAGAGCGCGGTGCGGCTGAAGATGGGGGTGGGTGATCTGCCCGCCGAGACGGCGTTCCGGGTGGTGCGGCGGGGCCACCAGCGGGCGCTGGTGACCTGCGAGCCGCACACGGGGCGCCAGCACCAGATCCGCGCCCACGCGGCGCTGGCCGGCCACCCCCTGGTGGGCGACAAGCTGTACGGCCCCGACGAGCGCATCTTCTTGGCCCACCTGGACGGGGCGGTCACGCCGGCCCAGTGGGACGCGCTGGGGCACACCCGGCACGCGCTCCACGCGGTGTCGGTGGCCTTCGAGTGGCGGGGGCAGGCCCGCAGCTTCACCTCGCCCTGGCCCGCCGAGCTCGACGCGCTGGTGATCTGAGCCGGCGGCGTGCCCGTAAGACCCCCCATGAAGGGCCCGGCGCGCACCCCGTCGGGCGACCGGCCCCGGCGGCCCTGAGGGGCCCCGCGGCGGTGGGCTGTGTGGTCTGGTGAGTGAACCCGGCAGGCGGGGGGGAGATGGCTGACGGACGGCTCTCAGTTGGCTTTTGGCGCGGGCCCCGGCTTCGGTCTAGAGTCCCCGCTATGGGACATTGGCTACGAGTGACCGCGTGGGCCGGGCTGTGCGCGCTGGCGGGCAGCGCCGTGGCGCCGACGGCGGCGGTGGCGCAGGGCCGCTACCAGCCCGAGGGGCCGGCCCGCCGGGCGTACGAGGGGGCCGAGGGGTCGCGGCAGCAGGCCGAGGCGCTGGACCGGGCGGGCGACGCGGCCGGGGCGGCGGCGAAGTTCCGCGAGGCGCTGGCGGGCTTCAAGGCGGCCCTCGAGGCGGACGCGGACTACGTGGCCGCCTACGCTCAGGCCGGGCGGGTGGCCTACCGGCTCAACACGCCCGAGGCCGCGCTGGATCTGCTGGCCGACGGCCTCGCGCGGCGCCCCAGGCAGCCCGATCTGATGTTCTGGCGGGGCCAGAACCTGGTGGCCGCCGGGCAGGCCGCCGAGGGGGTGCCGCTGCTGGAGCAGGTGGCGGCGAACCACCCCGACGCCTGGCCCGAGGTGTTCCTGGCCCTGGGCAATCACTACTACCGCGCGGAGGACTTCCGCGCCGCTGAGCCCAGCTTCGCCGAGTATGTACGGCGCAACCCCGAGGCCATCGAGGTGCGGGCCAAGCTGGGCAACACGTACTTCCGGCTGCAGAACTACGCCGGCGCGCTGGCGGAGTTCGAGGCCGTGCGGCGCAGGAAGCCCGACGACGTGCGGGTGCTGGTCAACATCGGCAACGCGCAGGTGCAGCTGGGCCGCTACGAGGCCGCGGTGGCGACCCTGGAGCGGGCGCTGGCGCTGGATCCGCAGCGGCAGAGCGCGCTGTTCAACCTGGCGCACAGCCACTTCAAGCTGGGGCACTTCGCTCAGGCGCTGCCCTACTACGAGCGCTTCCGCGCCAAGCAGCCGAAGGACTTCAACGGGCACTACTTCGCGGGCTCGGCGCTGATGGCGCTGGGCCGCGACGCCGAGGCCATCCAGGCGCTGGAGGCGGCGGCGGCGCTGCAGCCCGAGCAGGTGCACCCCATCTACAAGATCGGCCTGATCCACCTGAAGGCGAAGCGGGCGGCTGAGGCCAAGGCGCGCTTCGACGCGGCGCTGGCCATCAAGGCGGAGGATCCCTGGGTGATCTCGGGGCTGGGCACCGTGGCCCGCCAGCAGGGCGATCTGGCGCAGGCGGTGGCGCTGCACGCGCGGGCCGCGTCGCTCGCGCCCGAGAAGGCCCGGCTGCAGGCCAACCTGGCCCTGAGCGCGTGGCGGGCGGGGGATCTGCCGCGGGGGCTGCAGGCCATCGACAAGGCGCTGGGCCTGGACGCCGAGGACGCCTGGGTGCGCGGCGTGGGGGCGACCCTGCACGCGGCGCAGGCGCAGGCGCTGGCGGCGGCGGGGGATCTGCCGGGGGCGCTGGCCCAGGCGGACACGGCGGTGCGGCTGGCCCCCGGGGACGCCACGGCGCTGGCCAACCGGGCGCTGCTGCGGCTGGCTCAGGGCGACGCCGCGGGCGCGACCGCGGACGCCGAGGCCGCCACCCAGGCCGCCCCCGAGGACGCGCGGGCGGCGCTGGCGCTGGGCCGGGTGCGGCTCGCGGCGGGGGATGGGCCGGGCGCGCTGGCCCTGCTGGAGGCGGCGTGGACCCGCGGGCCGTCCGCGGCGGTGGCTGTGAGCCTGGGGGACGCGCGGCTGCAGACCGGCGCGACCAGCGAGGCGGTGGCCGGCCTGATGGACGCGGCGAAGCAGTGGCCCGAGGATCCGGCGGTGGGCCGCTGGCTCGGGGCCGCCCGGTTCGCCCGGGCGTGGGGTGACGTGGCGGCTGGGCGCGCGGCCCGGCGGGACGCGGGCGATCTGCGGGCGGCGCTGGCCGTGGCCGATGGGCTCGACGCGACCACGAACGCGCGGCTGCGCTACGCCGCGGCGATCACGGCGCTGCGGGGTGGCGACGGGGCGGCCGCCCGGCAGCACCTGGGGGCGCTGAGCGCCGCGCTGCGGGGCGGGGTGCCGGTGGCGGCGGTGCTGGCCGGGGCGCCCGGTGAGCACCTGGATCTGCTGCGGGCCCGCGCCGCGATCATGGCCCGTAAGGACGCGAACGCGTTGGAGATTCTGTCGGGTGTCGCCGCCGCGCGGCGCAAGGACTCCGAGGGGGCGCGCCTGGCCCGGGTGGCCCACCTGCGCCTGGGCGAGGCGGCGGTGCAGCAGGGCGCGCTGGGGGCGGCGGCGGATCACTTCAAGCGCGCCCAGGCGGCGTCCCCCACGCCGTGGACCCGGCACCACCAGGCGACGGTGCAGTACCTGCAGGGCAAGCAGAGGCCGGCCATCAAGGCCTGGCGCGCGGTGTCGGGGCAGGTGCCCGAGGCGCACTTCAACCTGGGCGTGGCCCTGGAGCAGGCCGGCGATCACGCGGGGGCCTACGCGGCCTTCGCGCGCTTCGGGCGGCTGGGGCGGCCCGAGAGCGAGGCGGCCCAGCGCGTCGCCGACGCCAAGGCGCGGATCTTCGGCTTCACGGCGGAGGCGGCACCATGAGGGCGCGCAGCGAGCGGCGGGTGTGGGCGGTGTGGGCGCTGGCGCTGTGGCTGGCGATGCCCGGCGTGGCCTGGGCTCAGGACGGCGGCCCGGCCGAGGCCGACGACGCCCGGGTGGTGGGGGTGTACGCGCCCCGGCTGCTGTTCGCGAGCGGCATGGCCCGCAGCCGGTACGCCGCTGACGTGGCCGCCGCGCTGTCGGCGGCGACGGGGCTGGCCTTCAAGGGGCGTGGCTTCGCGACGGGCCGCGAGTTCGACAGCCAGGTGGCCACCGGGCGCGTGGCGGTGGCCCTGGTGGACGCTCAGGTGCAGGCCCGGCGGAGCCTGACGCCCCTGGGCCAGGCGCGCCGCAACGGGAAGGCCGCGGCGCCGATGGTGCTCGTGGTGGCGCCGGGGGTGCAGGTGGATGGGCTGCTGGCCCTCAAGGGTCGGTCCCTGGCGACGGTGCCCGTGGGCCCGGGCGACGCGGGCTTCCGGGCCAACTTCCTGCTGCAAGGTGAGGTGGGCGACGACTTCTTCTCGCTGGGGCGCAGCGCCCGCGACGTGCAGGGGGCGCTGAACCTGGTGTCGCTGGGCAAGGCGGACGCCGCCTTCACCTTCGCGGGGGACACCGCGGGGCTGCGGGTGGTGTTCCGCAGCCGGCCGGTGCCGCTGCCCGTGTGGGTGCAGACCGATCCGAGCCTGACGGCCGCGCAGGTGGCGCAGATCCGCCAGGCCCTCGCCGGGCTGCGCGTGGCCGGGCCCGTGCAGGGGGTGGGCCCCGCCGACGGGCCGGCGCTGGCGGGGCTGGCCAAGGCCCTGGGGGCCCCGCGGCGCCGGGTGGCGCGCCCCATCTTGGGGACCGCGCCCGACGATCTGCCGCCCCTCGCGGCCCACCCGGCGGCCCCCCGGCCGGTGGGCGTGGCCGGCGCGGTGCCGGTGGCGGACGCCCTGGGCGTGCCCGCGCCGCCCGCGGACGCGTTCTGATGTTGACCCGCGTCTTGTTGGTGGGCGACGCCGTCGCCCTGCGGCCCGCGCAGCGGGTGGCGGCGTGCTTCGGGGCCGAGGTGAAGACGCTGCCGGCCGACACCCACCTCACGGATCTGGCGCAGCGGTTCAAGCCCCACGTGGTGATCGCCGACTTCGCCACCCTGGGGGACCGGCCGCGCATGGCGGTGGAGGCGCTGGGGCACCTGCCGGACGAGCCCCCGCTGATCCTGCTGGCCGACGCGCTGCCCCAAGAGCTGCTGGCCAGCCTGCTCGACGCGCCTTGGTTCGATCACCTGTCCGGGCCGAGCGATCCCTGGCTGATGTCGGATCTGACCGCGACCCTGGCGAAGCTGACGGGGCAGCCGATCTTTGGCCTGAGCAGCTACCTGCCGTGGGGCACCCGGATCATCGAGGTGCCCATCACCGGCTCGGCCGACAAGGGCGCCGTGTTCGACCGCATCGAGGCCTTCATGGCGGGCATCGGCGTGCGCGGGCGGCTGGTGGATCGGCTGCACGACGTGGCCGACGAGCTGCTGATGAACGCCGTGTACGACGCCCCGGTGGATCGGCTGTCGGGCGCCCACCGCTACCACGGGCTGCCGCGGACCACGCCGGTGGTGCTGGCCGCCGACGAGCGCCCCGTGCTGCGCTTCGCGAGCGACGGGCGGCGCTTCGGCGTCAGCATCACCGACCCCTTCGGCGGGCTGTCGCCCACCACCTTCCGGCACTACGTCGCGAAGGGCCTGCGGGGCGGCGACAGCCAGATCGATCAGAAGGTGGGCGGCGCCGGGCTGGGCCTGTACCTGCTGTTCTCGAGCCTCAACAGCCTGGTGCTCAACGTGCACCGTGGCCGGCAGACCGAGGTGATCGGCCTGATCGACATCCGCGGGAGCTTCCGGGCGGCGCTGGCGGCGCCCAAGGCCCTGCACGTCTTCGAGCGCCGGTAGCCCCGCCGGGCGGCCTTCGCTACCCTGCGCGCCCCCGTCGCTCCCTGGAGGCAGGTCATGAACCCACTGGCTGGCCCCGCGGCCGCCCTGCGCGGCCTCGGCTTGATCCTGCGTCACCCCGGGCTGATGGCGCGCTCGGCCGTGCCCGCGGTGGTGGCGCTGCTGCTGAGCGGCCTGGGCATCTGGGCGGCCGTGCGCTGGCACGCCGATCTGGTGAACGCGATCTGGACCGAGCCGGCGGCCGAGGGGTTCTGGGGCACGCTGGCCTACGGGCTGTGGTGGACCTTCGACGCCATCCTGGGCCTCGCGAGCGGCGTGCTGAGCGTGGTGATCACGCCGTGGCTGGTGATGCTGCTGGGGCTGCCGCTGTGCGAGCCGCTGGCCGCCGCGGTGGACAGCCGGCTGGGCGGGCAGGCCGTGAGCGGATCGCTGCTGGCCGAGATCGGCTCAACCCTGGCGACCACCGCGGCGGTGGCGGCGGTGGGGCTGGCGGGGGCCGTCGGCTTCTTCCTGCTGGGCCTGCTGCCCGGGGTGGGGCTGATCACCACGCCCTTCGTGACCCTCGTGTGGACGCCGCTGTTCCTGGCCTTCGACCTGTTCGACAGCCCGCTGGCGCGGCGGCAGCTCCGGCTGCGCGCGAAGGTGGACTTCTTGATCCGGCACTGGGTGAGCGCGGCGTCGGTGGGCCTGACCGCGACGCTGCTGGTGGCGCTGCCGGGGCTCAACCTGATCGGGCTGCCCGTGGCGGTGGCCATGGGCGTGATCGTCGTGCGCGATCGCGAGCAGGCCGGGGCGCTGGGCTGATCCATGGCGACCCCTGAGCCCACCCGGGCGCCCCTCGGCTGGTGGTTCGATGTGCTGCTGGTCACCCTGCTGGCGGGGCTGGCGGTGTGGCTGCGCTGGCCCGCGCTGGGCACCGAGGCGTTCCACAACGAGGACGCCGCGGGCATCACCTACAACGCCGATCTGCTGCGCCACGGGCTGCTGCCCTACGTCGACAACGTGGAGCTGAAGGCCCCCGGGGCGTACTGGCTCAGCCACTGGGCGTGGGCGCTGTTCGGGCGCTCGCTGGTGGTGCTCAACCGGGTGGCCTGCGCCTGGGCGGTGCTGGCGCTGGCGGGCATGTACGTCACCGGGCGGGCCCTGCACGGCGGGCGGGTGGCGGCCTTCGGGGCCGCGCTGCTCTACACCCTGAGCTCGCCCATCAGCGACAGCATCGACATCAACTACGGCGCCTGGCTGATCGCCCCGTACGTGTGGGCGACCGCGTGCTTCGCGGTGGGCTGGCGCAAGGGGCGCTGGGGCTGGCTGCTGGCGAGCGGCGTGCTGCTGGCGGTGGCCGGGCTGATGAAGCGCCAGGGCGGGCTGCTGTTCCCCCTGTTCGCGGGCCTGCTGCTGTGGGCCTGGTGGCAGGCCCGGCGCCAGGGCGACGTCGGCGCGGCGCGGCGGCACTGGTGGGCGGGCTGGGCCTTCGCGGGCGGGCTGGCCCTGGGCTTCGCGCCGCTGGCGCTGCGCTACGCGGCGGCGGGCGAGCTGAGCGCGTTCGTGCAGCACTACGCCTTCTCGCGGGGCGGCTGGCAGTACGTGCAGGGCGAGCTGACCTGGGCCGATCGCTGGCCGCGGCTGTGGGACGGCGTGCTGGGCTTCGGCGAGTACCTGGCGCTGCCGAGCCTGCTGGCGGGGGCGAGCCTGGCGGGGGCGCTGCTGCGCCGGCAGCGGCCGGGGCCCGTGGCCGCGCTGCTGGCGGGGCACCTGGCGCTGAGCTTCGTGGGCGCGGCCCTGGGGTTCCGGTTCTTCAAGAGCTACTACCTGCAGTTGCTGCCGGCGGTGGCGCTCATCGCGGCCCACCCGAGCGGGGCGCTGGGCGCGCTGCGGCCGGCGGCGTGGCGGGGCCGTGGCCGGGCGCCGGCGGCGCTGGCCCTGCTGGTGGCGCTGGTGGGGCTGTGGCCGGCCGCGCGCAAGGACGTGCAGCAGATCCAGCGCATCCGGGCGATGCGGGCCCACCCCCGGGATCACGAGGCCCAGCGGGTGGCGCGGGTGATCAACGCCAACACCGAGCCGGGCGCGCGGGTGTGGGTGTGGGGGCGCTGGGCGTGGCCGGTGTACTTCCACACCGACCAGCGCGCGCCGACCCGCTACTACAAGGTGCTGGGGCTGGTGACCACCAACCTCACCAACACCTGGCGGCGGCCGACGGCGCGCACGACCTTCGTGCAGCGCGGGCCCGCGGCGGACGCGCTGATGGCCGATCTGCAGGCCGATCCGCCGCCGTTCATCGTGGTGTCGCGCAACGAGGACTACCGCGAGTTCAAGGCCTTCAAGGCCCTGCTGGCCCAGCGCTACCGGCGGGTGCCGCACCTGACGATGCGGCAGTTCGTGCTGTACCACCGCGCGGACTTCCCGCTGGTGAGCCCGCCCAAGCCGAACCCGCGGCGGCGGCCCACGGTGCGGCGGCCGACCCCCAAGCGCCGGGCGCCCGCGACGGCGCCCGCGTCGGCGAAGGTGCCCGCCTCCGCCACGCCCAGTGGGGCGGCGCCGGGCTCGACGGCCCCGGCTCAGGCGCCGGCTACGGCGCCGGCGGGTTGACCAGCGGCACGTAGGCGCGGCAGGGCTGCCCGCGCAGGGCCCCGCAGGCCGGCGGCGCGCTGGGCACCTCGACGTCGGGGATGATCGGCAGCACCACGCTCGACGGGTGCATGGCGTCGTGCCCGATGGTGTGGGTGGGCGGCGTGTCGCCGAAGTCGGTCAGGATGAACTGCCAGCGGGCCTGGCTGTCCCCGGGGGTGTCCACCGACAGGCGCAGCCGCGAGCCGGCGCGGAAGACGTGGCCGAAGGGCATGATCTCGACCCGGGCCTCGACCCACTCGCCCGGCACCAGGGGCGCGATGTCGGCGGCGTAGTGGCTCTTGATGGGCCGCAGCTCGGTGGCGTCGTCGCGCAGGGCCCGGTGGCTCGCCCGCAGCCAGCCGTTCTGCACCAGGGTCTCTTCGCCGTCGGCGCGGATCTCGGTGAGGCTGACCTCGAGGTCGGCGTCGGTGGCCGTGGAGCGCAGCCACAGATCCACGCTGCCGTGGCCCACCATCACCACGTCGGCCTCGAGGGGGGCGCTCTCGAAGGCGAGGGCGTGGCCGTCCACCAGGGGCGCGTAGGCCCAGTCGGGGGGGACGTCGTCGACGCTGCCGCTGGCCAGGGTCACCCGGTCGCCGGCGGCCGGATCGTGCTCGAAGGCGCTCGCCGCGTCCTCGGCCACGGGCGGGGTGTCGCCCAGGCTGCCGTCGGGCTGCAGGTACCAGCGCTGGGCCACGGTGCTGGGGGGCGGCCACGCGTCAAACTCCAGGGCGAAGGTGCCCGCGGGCGCGGCGGGGGCCACGTCGGGGTGGGCCCCCGACTCGAAGATGATCTGGATGGGGGCCTGGGCCTCGAAGGCGGCCTTGGCGGCGGCGTAGTCGTCGCCGAGCTCGGCGTAGGGGTTGGGCGGCAGGGGGATGCTCGACCCGTAGACGGCCTCCATGAACAGCGGCGTGACCGACTCCAGGGTGGGGTCGAGGCCGGGCACGCGGCGGTCGACGTACAGGTCCAGGAAGCTCGCCCACTGGCGCAGGCTCTGCGGCGAGAAGCCGTCGATGTGCACGCCGTTGGTGGCGACCATGCGGAACACCGGGGCGCCGGTGAACTTGTCGGCCAGCCCGGCGAAGTGTGGCCCGGTCTGCTCGTCCTGCCACTGGCCGGTGAGGAACACGGGCACGGTGATGTCACCCACGAAGGTGGTGGGATCGACGGGGCGGGCGACGGCGTCGGAGTAGTACGGGTTGGCCAGGGCCTTCGCCGTGGCGTCCAGGCGCTGCGCGTGCAGCAGCTGGTTCTCTTCACAGACGGTGTCGCCGGCGTCCACGCGGGCCTGGATCCACCGGTGGCCGTAGGGGGCCGCGCGGTCGAGCACGGCGTCGATCCAGCTCAGGGCGAAGCCCAGGTTGTAGACGCCGCCGGGCACCAAGGTGGAGGTGTAGGTGTCGGAGATGACCGACATGGGCGAGATGGCCGCGAGGCTCGGGGGCTGCTCGGCGGCCACGAAGAGCTGGCTGATGCCGGGGAAGGACAGGCCCACCAGGCCCACCTGCTGGTGCTTCACCCAGGGCTGCCGCGCGACGATCTCGACGATGTCGTAGCCGTCGAGGCGCTGGGCGGTGTCGAAGAAGTCGTACGCGCCGCCCGAGCAGCCCGTGCCGCGCATGTTCACGCCCACCACCGCGTAGCCCATCAGGCCGGCGAGCAGCAGCGAGGGCGACTCCGGCGCCGCGCACAGGATCGGGTAGAGGTTGCACAGCGCGTCCGCCGGCCCGCCCAGGGCCTCGCCGGGCCGCGAGGGGCTGTAGCCGGAGTAGTTGACCACCGTGGGGTAGGGGCCGTCCTCGGCGGGGCCCGGCAGGAACACGTAGGCCGACAGCGTGGTGCCGTCGCGCACGGTGAGGTAGCCGAAGCCCTCGGTGAGCCGCTGGTTGGCGTAGAAGGCCACGTCGGGCAGTGAGTTGTCGGGGCCGAGGACCACCAGATCGTGCACGGCGTCGTCGGGGGTGTCGGCCAGGCGCAGGCTGTAGGTGCCCGGGGGCACCTCGCGCATCAGCAGGCTGCCCAGGGGGTCGGTGGTGCCGGTGCGGTAGACCGCGCCGTCGGCGTCGAGGGCCTCGACGGCCACCTCGGCGGGGGCGCCCCACAGCGAGAGGCGGTCCACGCCGGCGCGGGCCTTGAAGGAGGCCGTCGGGCCCGGCTCGGCGTCCGGGCGGGCGTCGGGGCCAGGGCCGGCGTCGTTTGGCGTGCCGTCGGGGATCAGGTCCCCGTCCAGGGCGCCGCCCTGCTGGGTGGGATCCTGGGGGTCGTCGTCGCACGCCGAGAGCGCGAGGGCGCCCACCAGCAGGGGGATCAGGGACAGGCGCATGTGATCTCCTGGATCAGGGGCAGACCGCCGAGAGCAGGTCGGCGGTGCGGGCCGCCATCTGCTGGGCGCTGTAGGGGTGAAGCACGTCGGCGCGGGGGGCATAGGGCAGGGTGCCCGCAGCGGCCTGGGCGAAGGCGGCGCGCAGGCCGTCGGTGTCGGCGGCGTCGATCCACACCCCCAGCCCGGCGGCGCGGATGAGATCGCCGGCGGCGGCGTCGGGCGGGCCGTAGCCGATGATGGGGCGGCCCGCGCACACGTAGTCGAAGATCTTGCCGGTCAGGGCGGTGCGGTGCTCGGGCCCCACGGCCAGCAGCAGGGCGCTGGCGCCCAGCTGGCGGCGGCGGATCTCGTGCACGCCCACGCGGCCTGACACCCGCACCCGATCGGCCATGGGGTTGGCCTTCAGCGCCTGCCGGCCGGCCACGTCCAGCTCGCCGTAGATCTCGAGATCCAGGGCCAGCTCCGGGGCCGCCGCCAGGGCCTTCAGGGCGGGCACCACGCTGCGCTGCCCGTAGAAGCCGCCGGTGTAGCGCACGGTGGGCCGCGGGCCGGCCAGGGGCGTGAGATCGGCGTACTCCGCGGCGTCGTAGCCGTTGGGGATCGCCGCCCAGTGGGCGCCGGCCGGCTGGCCGAAGGCCGCGCGGTTGCGGGCCAGCATGTCGTCGTTGACGTAGCTCACGCCCTGCGCGCGGGCCAGGAGGTGGCGCTCCAGGGCGGTGTGCGCGGCCTTGGGCCAGCGGGGCACCCGGTCGGGCTTGATGTCGATGCTCCACGGGTCGCGGTAGTCCAGCACGCAGGGCACGCCCAGGCGCCGCGCCACCGCCAGGGCGGCCACGAAGATCCCGAAGGGGCGGCCGGTGGTCCACACGGCGTCGATGTCGGGGATGCGGGCGGCGGCGCGCACGGCGGCGGGGGCCCACTGGGGGTAGTGGTCGGGCAGCACCCAGCCGGCGGTCAGGCGGTTGACCACGTGGCGGGCGCGGGGTCCGCCCACGCGCTCCGCGGCGTCCATCAGGCCGCGCATCGCCTTGGCCGCGGGCATGAGGCCCTGGGCGGTGTGCACCTCGCAGTCCGGCGCCGTCAGCGAGCGGTCGATGGACCGCGCCCCCGGCATGCCGAAGGCCACGGGATCGTCGTGCAGCACCACGGGCGTCCAGCCGTGGGCGGGCAGGTAGTGGGCGAGGCGGACGGGGCGGCGGGTGCCGATGTAGGCGGCGGGCGGCCACAGGGCGGTGACCAGCAAGACCCGGCGGGGTGATGCCACTTGGGGATCCCTCACGCTGCGGCGTGGTGGGCACGCCACCACGCGTCGAAGACCATCAGGCGGAACACCGCCTGGGCGCCACCGTAGCGGCCCTTGCGCGGTGTGCGCACCCGCTCGAAGGCGCGGTGGACGCCGGCGGCCGAGAGCCACCCGGCGCGCACGGCCCCGCTGTCGAGCAGGCGGCGCTCGTGGGCGGGGCTGGCCTCGGCGGCCATCCAGCGCTCGAGGGGCACCGCGAAGCCCTGCTTGGGCGCCGCGGCCAGGGGGGTGTCCACCAGCCGGCCCGCCAGGGCGCGGGGCACCCGCTTGCTGTGCGCCCCGTCGTGGTGCAGCGCGGCGGGCATCGAGAAGGCCAGGTCGGCCACCGCGCGGCTCAGGAAGGGCACGCGCACCTCGAGGCTGTGGGCCATGCTGGCGCGGTCCACCTTCACCAGCATGTCGCTCGGCAGGTACAGCGCGAGGTCGTAGAGCTGGGCCTGGATGGTGGGCGGCAGGCCCTGCAGGCGGTCGGCGTGGGCGCGCAGGTGCCAGAAGCGATCGCCCCCGCGGTGGTTGCGGGCCACCACGTCCAGGGCGCGGGCGCGGCCGGGCAGCCGGGCCAGCGAGAGCCGCCGGTCGGTGGGGGACTGGCCGAAGCGGCGGGCCCACTCGTGCAAGCGGCTGTCGCTGGGCAGCCCGCGGCTGGCCTGCTGGAACAGGGGCGGCAGGGGGCCGCGCAGCCAGCGATCCCAGCCCGCAGAGCGCGCGGCGAGGCCGTGGTGCCAGTAGCCGCCGAACAGCTCGTCGGCGCCGTCCCCCGACAGCGCCACGGTCTTGTGGGCGCGGGTGGCGCGGCACAGCGCGCTGGTGGGCAGCAGGGACGAGTCGGCGAAGGGCTCGTCGTAGAAGTGGGCCATGGTGTCCAGGCTGGCCAGCGCGTCCACCCGGTGCACGGTCAGGTCGATGCCCAGGTGGGTGGCGGTCTGCTGGGCGCGCTCGGCCTCCGAGAAGGCGGCGTCCTCGAAGCCGATGGTGTAGGCGTCCACCGGGCCGCGCTCGGTGGCGAGGCCGGCCACCAGCGACGAGTCGATGCCGCCGCTCAAGAACACCCCCAGGGGCACATCGGCCACCAGCCGGGCCTGTACCGAGGCGGTGAGGGTGTGGTGCAGGTCGTCGACCCAGGCGTTGAGGTGGCGGCCCTCGCGGGGCGCGTAGGTGGCCTGCCAGTAGCAGCGCATGTCCCAGCGCCAGGTGGCCAGGTCGAGCACCGCCACGTGGGCCGGCGGCAGCTTGCGGGCGGCGCGGTAGATGGTGCGCGGCGCGGGGATCCAGTCGAAGTCGAAGAAGTCGCAGAGCGCGTCGGGGTCGAGGGCGTCGGGCAGGCCGCCGGCGCGCAGGGCCTTGAGCTCAGAGCCGAAGAGCAGCCGCTCGTCGTCCAGCGCGTAGTACAGCGGCTTGATGCCGAAGGGGTCGCGGGCGAGCACGATCTGCTGGCGGCGCTGGTCGTAGATGCACAGGGCGAACATGCCGTCGAGCAGGTCGACCATGGCGGGGCCGCGCTCCTCGTACAGGTGGAGCAGCACCTCGGTGTCGGTGGCGGACTGGAAGGTGTGGGGCTCGGTGAGCTGCGCCCGCAGCGCGCGGTGGTTGTAGACCTCGCCGTTGAAGACGATCCACACGCTGCCATCCTCGTTGCGCATCGGCTGGGTGCCGGCCGCCGACAGGTCGAGGATCGACAGGCGCCGGTGGGCCAGGCCGACGGGGCCCAGCACCTGCTCGGCGCCGGCGTCCGGGCCGCGGTGGTGCAGGGTGTCGTTCATGCGCCGCAGCACTGCGGGATCGGGCTGGCGCCGGGGATCACGGTAGACGACGCCGCTGATGCCGCACATGGCGCGCTCCTGAGAGGGGGTGCTGGGATCAGACCCCGCCCGGGGGCCCGCTGTCTGCCCGGCCGGCCCCCTTGGAGGCGAGGTCGGCTCGGGCTGGAGTATCAGCGGGGGGCGAGGGGGCGCAAGGCCGCGCCGGGGGGGTCAGCGCCCGCGGCGCCGGCGGCGGGGCAGGGCCAGCAGGCCGAGCAGCAGCCACAGGCCGGGGGACGGGTGGCCGGAGCCGCTGGCGTCACAGCCGCTGTCGCTGCTGCCCCCGCCGCCGCCGCCGCTGGTGCCGCCGTCGCTGGTGGGGATGACGCCGCGATCCGCGGTGGCGGCGTCCATCGAGCCGGCGTCCGGTGCCGGGCCGGCGTCGGGCAGCACGCCCTCGTCGGGCAGCACGCCCTCGTCGGGCAGGACGCCCTCGTCGGGCAGCA
>JAUHVS010000852.1 GCA_030424955.1 bacterium
GATCACCGCGTCGCCGGCACCGCCGTAGATCGCGTCGTCGCCGCTGCCGGCCGAAAGCGTGTCAGCGCCATCGCCGCCCGAGAGGGCGTCGTTGCCGGCTCCGCCCGAGAGTGCGTCGTTGCCGGCGCCACCGACCAGGGAGTCGTTGCCGATGCCGCCCGACAGTGTGTCGTCGCCGGAGGTTCCGCTCAGCAGGTCGTCGTCGTTTTCGTAGACGATCGTCTCGACGTTGCGGACGTCGACCCCGTCGAGCGCAGGCGGGGGGCCCCAGCAGGCGAGCAGGAGCCCGGCGAGCGAGAGGGCCAGCAAACCCGGCGGCGGTCGGCGCGCGATCGGCATGGGGTCGACTGTAGCAGGCCTCGCCGGCCGGGTCGCGGGCGCCGCCGCCGCCCGCCGCGCGGCCCCCGTGACCGCCGCGCTTGCCCGGGCCGCGCGGCTCCATTAAGAACCGCGGTCATGCGCGTACATCCCAAATACTTCGTGCCCAACAGCTTCACGGCCCTGTCGATGCTGTTCGGGTTGGCCTCGGTGGTGCTCTCGTCGACCGGCTACGCCAACGAGCTGCGGGGCCTCGACGGGTCCGAGCAGTTCCGCCTGGCGGGCTGGCTGATCTGCTGGGGGGTGCTGCTCGACAAGCTCGACGGCTCCTCGGCGCGGCTCATGAACGCGTCGAGCGAGTTCGGCGTGCAGTTCGACTCCTTCGCCGACTTCGTGGTGTTCGGCATCGCCCCCGGGGCGCTGGCCTACACCCGGCTGAGCGTCGTCGACGTGCACGACAACGGCATCCACATCAACAAGGTGCTGCTGCTCATCGGCGTGGGCTTCTACGTGGTGGCCACGGCCATGCGCCTCGCGCGGTTCAACATCAGCGACCCCCCCGGGGGCGACAAGGTGTTCTACGGCATCCCCACCACCTTCTTGGGGGCGCTCGTGGCGGCGCTCTACCTGGTGTGGGACGTGCACGGCCTGCCCGAGGCCTACCTCAAGGGCTTCCCCGGCCTGATGCTGTTCGGCGGCATGGCCATGGTGAGCAACGTGAAGCTGCCCAAGCTCAAGCCCCGCAAGAGCAAGGCCTTCAACCTGTTCCAGATCGCCAACATCGGCGCCGTGTACATCCTGGTGCCGCTGCGGCTGTTCCCCGAGTACATGCTGGGCCTGCTGGCGGCCTACCTGATCGTGGGCGTGGGCTACTTCCTGCTCTACCCGCCCGATCTCGGTGAGGCCGAGCCCGAGGCGGACGCCGGCGAGGCCGACGCCGGCTGATGCTCTGGCTGCCTGCCCTGGCCGCGGCCCTCGCCGCGTGGGGCGCCGTCGCCGCCCTGGTGCTGTTCACGGGGGACCTGAGCCCCGCCCTGCGCCTCGCGCTGCGCGCCCTGGCCGTGCTCGCCGGCGGCTACGTCACCTGGTGCGCCCTGCTGTTCGGGGCGCAGCGGCTGGTGCTCTTCCCCGGCACCCGCCTGCCCCCCGCCGGCCCCCGCCCGACCCTGCCCGACGCCCGCCCGCTCGATGTCACCCACGCCGAGGGCGTGAGCGAGGGCTGGTTCATGCCCGGCCTGGGCCTGGACGCCGAGCACCCGGGGCCGGTGGTGATCTACGCCCACGGCAACGGCGAGCGGGTGGACGACCAGCTTGGGTGGCTGCGGGGCTACGCCGATCGGGGCGTGTCGGTGGCCAGCCTGGAGTACCGCGGCTACGGCCGCAGCGGGGGCGCGCCGAGCGAGGCCGCGCTCGTGGCCGACGCCGAGGCCTTCGTGGCCCAGGTGGCCCGCCAGCCCGAGGTCAACCGCTACCAGATCATCTACCACGGCCGCTCCCTGGGCGGCGGCGTGCTGGGCGCGCTGCACGGCCGGCGGCCCGCCGCGGGCCTGATCCTCGAGAGCACCTTCACCAGCGCGCGGGCCCTGGCGCGGCGCTTCGGCGTGCCCGGGGCGCTGCTGCGTGACGGCTTCGAGACCCAGGCGGCCCTCGCCGCGCGCCCGGCGCCGACCCTCGTGCTGCACGGCCGGCGCGACGAGGTGATCCCCTTCGCCCACGGCCAGGCGCTGGCCGCCACCGCGCAGACCGCGCTGGTGGCCCGGGACTGCGGGCACAACGACTGCCCGATGGACGCGGTGTACTGGGTGGAGCTGCTGGGCCTGGTGGAGCGGGTGACGCAGCGCTGAGCGCCGCTATACTGTTGGTCTGCGCGGGGCCTGGCCCCAACGGCCTCACGGGGGTGGCGATGGCGATGCGGGGGTGGCTGGGGCTGTGTGTGGCGCTGTGGGGGTGTGCGCCGGCCGCAGATGAGGCGGCGGTGGA
>JAUHVS010000071.1 GCA_030424955.1 bacterium
GGCGGCTGCTGGTGTCGGGGCGCATCGCGGCGTCGGCCCACGGGCTGACGTTTGAGACCGAGGCCGAGGACGACTTCATGGCCTGGGTCGGGCGCATCGCGCGGGGTGGGCCCGTGGCGGCGGCGCCCCGGCCCCCCGCGGCGGCGCTGGGCGAGGCCTGCGAGCGCGACGGCGGCCCGGCCTGCCGGGTGGGGCTGTGCGGCCCCGAGGGCGTGTGCGTGGACTGCCTGCTCGACATGCACTGTGGCGCCGACGCCCGCTGCGCGGCCCAGGCGTGCGTTGCGGGGGCCCGGGGCGCAGGCACCGCGGGCTTCGCCGAGCCGTGTGAGACCGACGCCGCCCCCGTGGGCTGCGCCGAGGGGCTCATCTGCGAGCCCGAGCGCCACCTGTGCGCCGAGTGCGTCACCGACGTGGACTGCAACGGGCGGCCGTGCTTCGGCGGGCGCTGCCAGTAGGCCCACCCGCCAAGCGGATCAGCGGGCCTCGGCCAGGGCGCCGCGCGCGAGGGCCGGCCCGGGGGCGGGCGTGGCCGGGGCGGGCGCCGGGACGGGGGCCGCCGCCTGGGCCTTGACCCGGGCCACGGCGTCATCGGTCGGCGCCGGGCGGTTGGCCACCAGGGTGCGCAGGCGCCCGTCCACCTTGGCCGCCAGGCTGTCGGTGGCCTTGCGCAGCAGGCCGCGCTTCAGGTGGCGCAGCTTGCGGTCGGGGTGCCACAGGTTCTGGGTCTGCTCGGCGCCGATGCGCTCATACACCGTGAACAGCAGCGTGCCGGTCTTGACGTCGAAGAGGGTGGCCTCGAGCACGCCCGCGACCTCCACGGTGTTGTGGGGCACGAACAGCGCGGGCAGCACGGCGATCCAGGTCGCCCCCCAGCCGTTGACGTGCTGCCAGTCCACGAAGCGGTGCCGGTAGAGCAGCAGGTACTCGGCCCGGTAGCGGGTGGCGATCTCGCGCAGGCCGGCGACGCTGCGGGTGCCGGGCCAGTCGGTGGTGACCTCGCTGGCCACCTCGAAGAAGGCGGCGTCGGTGAGGCGCTCGGCGAGCTGCCCGGTGACCTCGCTCAGGGGCACGTCCTTGTCGAGCTCGTAGCCGGTCTCGACGGGCACGATGCCCAGCCGGGCGCCGGCCTCGAGGAACACCGGGGCGGCCAGGATCTCGCGCATGGCGGCCTCGCTGACTGTGCCGACCTTGTCGCGCTGGAAGTGGTTGGTGTCGAGGGGCCGCGGGGCAGCGGGCGCGGCGAGGGCCAGGGGCTTCATGGCGGCGCTCTGCGGGCGCTGGGCGGCGCCACACCCGGCGAGGGTGGCGGCGGCGGTGAGCAGCATCAGCAGGCGGGACAGGGGGGCGGTGGGGCGCATCGGCGTTCTCCTGAGGGCATCTGCGCTCAGGGTGCCGGCGGCCGTCGGGCGGTGTGTCGGCGGGGGCTCACCGCTGCATCACGAAACCATCATGACGGCCAACCCATGAAAACGAATCAGGTTTTGTCGCCGCCCCGGTGGTCGGTGGACTCGAAGATCCGGTCGGCGGAGTCGGTCACGAAGCCGTCGTACAGGGCGCCGTCGGCCTGCGGGAAGCGCTGGGCGAACTCGTAGTAGCAGCTGGGCACCGTGGCGGCCTTGTCGGCGAAGGCCCACTCGATCTGGTCGGCCCAGGTGCTCGACTGCGCCAGGTGCACCTGCGGGCCGCCCTTGATGACGCCGCCGCGGTCGTTGAGGCCGAAGCCCTGGGCCACCAGCCAGGTGTTGAGCGCCGCCAGATCGGCGAAGCCCTGCAGGGCGTGCACCGCCACGGTGAAGTGGTTGGCGCGGATGCCAAAGGCCGACAGCCAGGCGGCGTACTCCGACTCGGCGCGCAGGGCCTCGTAGACGCGGTGGGCGGGGGGATCCCAGCGCTGGCCCCGGAGCGGATCGGCGCCCACCTGGGCCGCCAGGCCGCGGGCGGTGCGCTGCAGGCGCTCCGAGAACTCGGCGGTGATCAGCTCGCTGATGAACACCCGCGGGTAGCCAAGGGGGTGGCTGTAGGACCGCGCCCGCAGCCGCTTGACGGCGAAGGTGTAGTCGCCCGTCGCGACATACCCCAGCGCCAGGAAGGGCGCCGCCAGGGCGTCCAGGCCGATGCCGGGCAGGTCGAAGGTGCGCAGGGCGATGTGGTCGGCCGGCGCCGCCTCGCCGCGCTCGGCCAGCAGCGCCTGGATGCGCGCCGCCGAGGGCGTGACCGCGGCGTAGTCGGCCCACAGGCGCTCGAAGAGGGCGTCGAGGGCGGCGGTGTCGGCGGGGCGGGCGTCATCGGTGGGGGCAGTCATGGGCGGAGCATGCCCCGCGGCGCGCCCGCGCTCAACCATGCGCAGCGGGCCCCGGCGGCCGCCCCCGGGCTGAGGGGCGCGCGGCTCAGCTCAGCTGGTGCTCGCGCATCTTGCGCCACAGGGTGGAGCGCGACAGGCCCAGGCGCTCGGCGGCGATGCCCTTGCGGCCGCCCGCGGCGCTCAGGGCCTCGAGGATGCGCCGGCGCTCCAGGTCGGTGGCCGTCAGCGGGCGGGCGTCGAGGCCCTGCACCGGCCCCTCGCCGCGCAGCTCGGGGGTCAGGTCCCCCACCGTCAGCGTGTGGCCCGTGCTCACGGCGAAGGCGTACTCCAGCACGTTGCGCAGCTCGCGCACGTTGCCGGGCCAGTCGTGGGCGAGCATCGCCCGCAGGACCTCGTCGCTGACGCCGCTGACCTGGCGGTCGTACTCGACGTTGAACACGTCGAGGAAGTGCCACAGCAGGGCCTCGACGTCCCCCGGGCGGGCCCGCAGCGGCGGCAGGAACAGCGGCACCACCCGGATGCGGTACATCAGATCGGCGCGGAAGCGGCGGCGCTCCACCTCGCGGCGCAGGGACTTGTGGGTGGCGGCCACGATGCGCACGTCCACGTGGATGGGCTCGGTGCCGCCCACGCGCACGAAGGTCTTCTCTTGCAGCACCCGCAGCAGCTGCGCCTGGATGGGCAGGGGGATCTCGGCGATCTCGTCGAGGAACAGGGTGCCGCCGTCCGCCAGCTCAAACAGCCCGCGGCGGTCGCGCACGGCCCCGGTGAAGGCGCCGCGCACGTGCCCAAACAGCTCGCTGGCCAGCAGCTCCGGGGTGAAGGTGGCGCAGTTGACCGCCCGGAAGGGGCCGTCGGCGCGGTCGCTGAGCTGGTGGATGGCGTGGGCGACGAGCTCCTTGCCCGTGCCCGACTCGCCACGGATCAGCACCGAGGCCTTGGTGCGCGAGATGCGGCGCACCAGCTCGAAGAGGCTGTGCATCACCGGCGAGACGGTGACCATCTGGTGCCAGCGCGTGGCCGTGTGATGGGGCCGGGTCCGGACGGTGTGTGGATCGCTTGGCGAAGATCCCATGGGTACCTCCCTCCCCCGCCGTCTCAGGGTGCGGCTGCGTGGACGCGCGCGGCTGCGCCTGCGACGTTCGGCGGGCTGTCTGCATGTACCACAGGCCCGCCCGCCCGTCAGACCGCGCTGACCTCGAGGGCCGCCGGATCGGTCTTGGGCTTGAAGACGTTGACCGGGATCTTCAGGAAGTGGGTCTCGGGCAGCTTCCCGGCGTCGATGTTCACCTGCACGCTCTGGAAGAGCAGGCGCGGCGCGTTGAGGGTGGCGTCGCGGGCGGTGCGGGCCTCGACGAAGGCGTCGTAGGTCTTGGTGCCGTCGAGTTGCACGTTGTGGGCCTTCTGCTCGGCCACCGTGCTCTCCCACTGCACCTCGCGGCCCCCGGGCTGGTAGTCGTGGCCCGTGAACAGGCGCACGTCGTCGGGCAGGCCGTAGATGCGCTCCTTGATGGAGCGGTACATGTCCTGGGCGCTGCCGGCGGGGAAGTCGCAGCGGCCCGTGCCCTGGTCGGGCTGGAAGATCAGATCGCCCGTGAAGACGGCGTCCTCGATGCGGTAGCTGCCGCAGGCGGGCGTGTGGCCGGGCGTGAAGATCATCTCGAAGGCCAGCGAGCCGACGGTCAGGACCTCGCCGTCCTCGAGCAGGGTGTCGAACTGGCTGCCGTCCACGGGGAAGTCGTCGGGCAGCCCGAACACGCCCTTGAAGGTCGCCTGCACGTCCTTGATGCGGGCGCCGATGGCCACCTTGACCCCCGGGAAGCGCTCCTTGATGTACTGAGAGGCCGACAGGTGATCCGCGTGGGCGTGGGTCTCGAGCACATAGCCCAGCCGCAGGCCGTTGGCCTGCACGAAGTCGATGACCTCGTCCGCCGACTCGGTGAACACCGTGGACCCCACCGGGTTGTAGTCGAGCACGGGATCGATGACCACGGCGTCCTTGGTCTGGGCGTCGTAGACGACGTAGGTCACGGTGCTGGTGCGGGGGTCGTAGAAGGGCTTGATGTCCATGAGGTGTCTCGCTCGCTGAGTGTGAGTGGGTGACGGCGAACAGAGCCGGTGGCCCCAGGATGTGTGTCAGCGCGTGGCGCTCAGGCCCGCTGACCGTCCGGCACGTTCGGCTTGCGCACGCTCAGCGCCTGCTGGGCGAACTTGAAGGCGAACATGCCGCCCACCATGGCCCCGACGAAGACCAGCGCCTGCACGCTCAGGGTCGACAGCGACGCCAGGCCGGGCCCGGGGCAGAAGCCGCCCAGCCCCCAGCCGATGCCGAACAGCGCCGCGCCGCCCACCAGCCGGCCGTCGATGTCGCGCCGGGTGGGGATGCCGAACTTGGCGCCGTACACGGGCTTCTTGCGCCGCAGCGTGGGGTAGAACAGGGCCACGTTCACCAGCACCGCGCCGCCCATCACGAAGGCGAGCGACGGATCCCAGGCGCCGGTGACGTCGAGGAAGCCCACCACCTTGTCGGGGCGGGTCATGCCCGAGATGGCCAGGCCGATGGCGAAGAGCGCCCCTGACAGGAAGTACGTGAGCAGCGCCATCAGATCGCCCCCCCGAAGCCGCGCTGCACCACCAGCACGGCCAGCGCGCCCGTGGTCATGAAGACCCCGGTGGCGACCATGCTGCGGCGGCTCAGCCGGGTGAGGCCGCAGACCCCGTGGCCGCTGGTGCAGCCGTTGCCCATGCGGGTGCCGAAGCCCACCAGCAGGCCCGCCACGGCGATGGCGCCCAGCGAGCGGTCGAGGGTCATGGCGAACTGGCCGGGGTCGAGGGCGAGCCAGAGCGCGCCGCCGGCCAGCAGGCCCCCGGTGAAGGCGAGGCGCCAGGGGCGGTCTTCGCCCTGAGCGTCCCCGGTGATGAGGCCCCCGAAGATGCCGCTGATGCCGGCGATGCGGCCGTGCAGGAACATCATCAGGGCGGCCGAGAGGCCGATGAGGGCGCCGCCGATGAGGGGCATGAGCCAGGTGGACGTGTCCACGGTGTCAACCTCCTGAGCTGGGGGCGCGCGGCGAGGAGCCGGCGCGCATATTCGAGCAGAGAGATGAGCAACCCCCATGCCAGGGTTGCGCAGCCCTGCGCCAAGGGCTTGCGGCCCTGGGCGTGCCGTCCGGGCGGCGATCGTCGCAACAACGTCGCAACATCGGTACATCTCCTTGGTGGGCCCCGGGGGCGCGGCGATCGGCCGGGGTACGGTGCGGGGGGGCGGGATGTTTCGGGGGCGCGCGCTGCCGCGGCGCACGGCGGCCTGCGCGGCGGGGCTCAGGGGCGGGGCTCAGCGGCGGGGCTCAGGGGCGGGGCCCGGCCGACGCCGGCTCAGCCGTCGGCCTCGCGCTTACGGATGATGGCCATCACGGCCTCGCGGGCCGCCGGCGTGAGGCGGGTGAACCGCACGCCCATGCCGGTGTCGCCCTGCGCGTCCTTGACGCGGGTGACCTCGCCCTCGCCCTCGATGACCGACAGCTCGGGGTCCACCACCGAGAAGCGCAGGCTGACCTGCGTGCCCAGGGGCAGGGGCTGATCGGTGCGGATGAAGCAGCCCGTCGCCGAGATGTCGCTGGCGTACTCCATGTCGATGCCGCCCATGCGGTCGAACTCTTCGTTGATGCGCACCCGGGGCGTGTCGCGGCGGTCGATGCCCTCGAGCTCCTCGAGCACGGCGGCCATCTGCCGGGCGTCGGGGAAGCGGTCGCGGGGGTCCTTCGCCAGCGCGCGCATGATGACGCGCTCCAGATCGAGGCCCACGTGCGGGGCCTGCGCGCTCAGCGGCTTGGGGCGCGCCTGCACATGTTGCATCACGATGTTGAAGGCGGTGTCACCCGTGAACGGGGGCTGGCCCGCGAGCATCTCGTAGGCCAGCACGCCCACGGAGTAGATGTCGGTCAGCGGCCCGGGCGGGGCCTGGCCCTGGGCCTGCTCGGGCGCCATGTACTCGGGGGTGCCGAACACCGTGCCCTGGTGGGTGATGGCCTCGCTGCCCCGCTCCTTGACGATGCCGAAGTCCATGAGCGTGACCTCGCCCAGGGGCCCCAGCATGACGTTGCCCGGCTTCACGTCCCGGTGCACCAGGCCCCGCAGGTGGGCGTGGTGCAGGCCGCGGCAGACGCTGGCGATGATGCGCTTGACCTCGGCCCCCGTGAAGTGGGTGCCGTCGCGGCGGTGGGCGTCGATGCGCTGCGCGATGGTCTGGCCGGGCAGCCACTTCATGGCGAAGTAGTAGAGCTTGTCGACCTGCCCGATGTCGTAGACGGGCACCACGTTGGGGTGGTCGAGGCTGGCCATGGCCCGGGCCTCGCGGTGGAAGCGCTGGATGACCGCCGGCACCACGCCGAACTGCTCGGGCAGCACCTTCACGGCCACCATGCGGCCGAGGCGCTCGTCGCGGGCCTTGTAGACGATGCCCATGCCGCCGCGGCCGATCTCTTCGAAGGTGCGGTAGCGGCCGTCGAACAGGGCCCCGGCCGCGCTGGGCGGCTCGGTGATGCCCTTGAGCTCGTCGGGGCTGGTGGTCTTGGCGGTGTGCACGTCGGCACCACAGCGGCCGCAGTAGCGGTCGCCGCGGTCGTTGGCGTAGCCGCACACGGGGCAGACGGGCCCTTCGCCTGAGGTGGTGTTATCCGACGACATCTGCTCGATGAAACACGATCGCGGGGACCGCCGCTACCGGATTGGCCCCCCGTGGCCCGTCAGCGCGCCCGGCGCAGGGCGATCCCGAACTGCTCGCAGCTGTCCACGTCGCCCTGGGGTCGCACCACGTTGAAGCCCCCGCCCCCGCGGACGCCGGCGCAGCGGTCGTCGCCGCCGGTGTCCGACAGGCTGCCCGGGCAGTCGCCCCAGCTGCCCTCGTTGTCGTACAGCCGCGGGCTGATGGGGCAGCCGTCGCCGAAGATGTTGTCCTCGTCGCGCAGGGCCAGGAACACCTCCACCGACTGCGCCGTCGCCGCGGCCCGCGCGGGGTCGGCCCCGTCGGCGCAGGCGAAGGCGATGCCGAAGACGTCATCGGCGTTCACCCCGCCGCGGGTCTGGATGGGGTGGAACTGGCGGTCGCCGTTGCTGCGCACGCAGCGCGGATCGGGGTCGTCGTTGCCGCTGTCGGTGACGCAGGCCAGCGGGTCCAGGTTGGCCACCTGCCCCAGGTTGCCCACGTCGCTGTAGGCCAGGGCCACCTGGCAGCGGGTCTCGATCCAGTCCCCCGCGGCGCCGCCGTCGCACTCGAAGCGCACGCCCAGCCAGTCGTTGTGGTCCATGCGCCCGCTGACGGTGACGGACTGGAAGCGCTGGTTGGCGCGGCTGCTGGTGCAGGCGACGTTGCCGCTGATTGCGCGGTCGCGCCCGGGGCAGTCCCCCCAGCCGGGGATGACCCCGAGCCCGTTGGGGCTGTCGATGTTGTCGACCCAGCCGAGCCAGATCCGGCAGTGGCCGGCGATCCAGTCGCCGCACACGCTCACGCCCGGCGCCGCCTCGTCCACCAGGCCGTCGCAGTCGTCGTCGACCCCGTTGCAGGTCTCCTCGCCCGGCTGGGTGGGCGTGGCGTCGCAGGCCCGGCCGCCCGCGCCGTCACAGATCCACGCCCCCTGGGCGCGGCAGGCGCCGACGCCGACCTGGCAGGCCTGGCCCAGCGAGAAGTCCTCGTCCGCCACGCCGTCGCAGTCCTCGTCCACGCCGTCGCAGGTCTCGGCGGCGGGCTCGCCCACCTCGCCCGCACAGAACAGGTCCCCGCCCCCCGGCGGGCAGGTGATGCGACCCTCCTGGCCGCACAGCCCCAGCCCGGTCACGCAAGGCCCACCAAAGGCCTCGGGGTTGTCGACGACGCCGTCACAGTTGTTGTCGAGGCCGTCGCAGATCTCCTCACCAGGCGGCAGGGTCTCGCCCACGCACGCCGGCGGATCGCCCGGCTCGGCCACCGCGCAGGTGAGGCGGCCGGGCACCGCGCACACGCCCAGGCCCGCCGTGCAGGCCTGCCCCGCCTCGTCCGCCAGGCCGTCACAGTCGTTGTCGAGCCCGTCGCAGAGCTCGAGCGACGGCAGCCCCGCCATGCCCACACACACCGCGTCCGGGCCCTGGCAGGCGATGGCGCCCGCCGCCTCGCACGCCGTGCCGGCCGCCAGCAGGCAGGGGCTGCCCAGGTTGCCCAGGTCGTCCACCACGCCGTTGCAGTCGTTGTCGAGGCCGTCGCACAGCTCGGCGGATGGGTCGCCGGTCATCGCGTTGCACGCCACCCCGTCCCCGGCGTCGGCGCAGCGCAGCTGGCCCTGGGCGCGGCAGACGCCCAGGCCCAGCGCACAGGGCTCACCCAGGGTCGGGTAGTTCTCGTCCGTCCGGCCGTCGCAGTCGTCGTCGCGCTGGTTGCAGGTCTCGGGGGCGCACTGGCTGCCCGCGTCCGGCGTGCCCTGGTCGAGCAGGCCGGCGTCCTCGACGGATCCGCCGCCCAGGTCGGGCGGGATCGCGCCCCCGCCCAGGTCGGGGGGCGGCCGCGCGTCGTCGCCGCCCGGGCCCCCGTCTGCCGGGCCCAGATCGTCCTGGCCCCCGGTCAGCGCGTCGGCGCCGCGGTCCTGCGGCGCGCCCGCGTCCGTCAGGGCCGCGTCCACCGCGGCCATGGGGGGAAACTCAGTGGTGCAGCCCCACGCCAGCAGCACCCACCACACGCCGCCCATGGTCTTGAACACCGGCCCTGCCACGCGCGACCTCCCCCGCTGAGTCTGGGCCCCGATGGTGGCAGAAAACGGCCCGCAAGGGGAATGCGGGGGCCCGCGCGGGGCTCAGCCGTCGGCGACCGGCCCGATGAGCGCCTGCAGGGCGGCCGTGAAGTCGCCCAGGGTGGGGCCCATGTCGTGGGCCAGCTCGGCGCTCTGCCGGCTCATCAAGAACGCCATCGTGCGCACCAGGGTGGCGGCCTGGGCCTGCCGCCCGTCGCCCTCGAGGGCCAGCACCCGCTGGATCACCGGGCTGTCGACGTTGACGTACAGGGCCGCGCGCCCCTCGTCCTGCACCGACTGGGTGAACATGCGGGCCAGCCCCAGCACGCCCGCGGCGATGCGCTGATCGGCGGCGTCGTCCTGCAGCCTGCGCTTGAGCAGCACGTCGCGATCCACCACCAGCACCGCCGGCAGGCTGGTGGGCACGAAGCGCACCGGCTCGACGCGGGTGTCGGGGGCTGCCAGCAGGGCCTCGAGGCGGGCCCGGGCGGCGGGGGCCAGATCGGTCGCCGGGCGGAACACGTCGCCGTCGCCGGCCTTGGTGCCCAGCTCGGTGATCTGCACGCCGTGGGCGCCGCCGTAGCGCCGGGTGAAGGGCAGCGCGGCGTAGCGGGCGCCGTCGATGATGGGCACGTTCATGGCCCGGAACAGCACGTCCTCGGGGCCGCCCGCGTCACCCACGCTGACGTACAGCCGCCCCTTGCCGAGCTGCACCACCTTGGGCAGCGGCAGGTCCCCCACCGAGGTGGGCACGCACAGGCTGCGCTCCAGCAGGGCGAACAGGCGATCGTCCACCAGCGCGGCGCCCAGCAGGGCCTCGTTGTGGCGGGTGAGCACCCGGCGCCAGGCGGCGGGGCTGTGCTGGGCGAGCGCCGCGAGCCCCGTGATCAGCGCCTCGGCCACCTGGGTGGCGACCGCCTGGAAGGCCCCGTCGGTCTGCACGTCCTCGCGGCTGGCGGTGGGGGTGAGGTGGTCGCACTCGACGATGCCGCCCACGAAGCCCGCCCAGCGGGGCAGCAGCTCGCGGGCGTCCTCGGTGATGAGCATGCCCCGCACGAAGAGCACCACCCGGCGGTTGTCGCTGCTGCCGTAGGTGGCGCCGTCCTGCACCCACAGCAGCCCCTCGGCGGGGCCGTCGCCCAGCGGCAGGGTGCACAGGGGCTCGAAGTGCGGCTCGAAGCGGCGCGCGAAGTCGAGCTCGAGGCGGGCGCGCCGCACCGCGGGCAGGGCGACGACCCCCTCGCGCCAGGGCACGGGCAGATCGTTGACCGGCTCGGGGGCGTGGATGGGCAGCGGCAGCAGCACGCAGTAGCGCTGCAGGAGCGCGCGCAGGGCCTCGGGCTCGGCCAGCCCCTCGTGGGCGCCGTTGAGGTGCAGCACCACCCGGCTGCCGATGGGCTCCGACGCCACCTGCTCCAGGGTGAAGCCCTGGCCGCCCTTGCTGACGAAGCGCCAGGTCTGGTCGGGCTGCTGGTAGCTGGTGGTGATGACCTCGACCTTCTGGGCCACGACGTAGGCCGACAGGAACCCCAGCCCGAAGGTGCCGATGAGCTCGGGCTTGCCGGTGCGCTGCCGCAGCACCCGGGTGTAGCCGGCGCCCACGGTGGCCAGGTAGCGGATGATCTCGTCGTGGGTCAGCCCGGCGCCGTTGTCGGTGATGGTCAGCACGGCCGGCCCGGGCTCGCCCCGCACGTCGATGCGCGGGGTGTAGGCCCCCTCAGCGTCGGCGGCGTCGGGGTCAGCGTCAGGGCCCGGCGCCGCGCAGGCGGGATCCTCGATGATCCGGCGGCTGCAGGAGTCGTGGGCGTTCTGCACCAGCTCGCGCAGCACCACCGTGGGCGTGGAGTACAGGTTGTTGCCCAGCACCTCCAGCAGGCCATCGAAGTCGACGCGCGCGCCGTGGATCTCGGGTGCACTCACCGGCGTGTCACTCCCCATGGATCGTCCCCTCGCCCCTCACAGATCGAGCACCTGCGCGAGGTTGAGCTGCCGCCGCCGCACGGGGGTGTCCTCGTCGCCCAGCAGCGACAGCCACGTCATGCGGCTGCGGCCCAGGGTGGCCTGGAGCACCGCCGCCAGGGCCACCTTCGGCAGCGCCGCGGGCGCCGTCACCACCGCGTACAGGCCCTTGCGCTGCCCGCTGTCGGTGCGCACGCGGTAGTCGGGCCCGCTGAGCCGGTGCAGGCGCGCGCCCAGCGGGGCCAGGGCGTCGACCACCTTCGACAGCACCGCCGCCGAGGGCTCGACCCCGTCGATGGCGTAGCCCACCCGGTTGCCCTCGCTGAGCACGGTGTCGGCCACGAACTCGTACAGCTCGCCGTCGGCGGCCTGCGGGTTGCGCGGCGCCGGATCGAACACCACCACGTCGTCCTCGTGCTGTGGCCGCTCGTCGTAGGCCGTCTGGATCACCCGCGCCGTGACCGGGCCCGTGCGCACGGCGACGTAGGTGGCCTCGTCCCCCTCGTCGGGGAAGGCCACGCGCACATAGCCCCAGTCTTCTTCCACGGGGCCGAGATCGGCGCTGAAGGTCATGCCCAGCCGCGCGCCGCTCTCGCGCACCACGGCCCACTCGCCCAGCCGGGTGGCCAGCCCGATGCGCGCCCAGTCCACGGGGCCCGGGGACGCGCCGGCCGCCAGCGCCTCGTCCAGCACCGCGAGCCCGCCCGCCAGATCGGCGGCGTCCTTGAGCCAGCCCACCAGCAGCAGCGCCACCCCCGGGCGGCTCTGATCCGCCGCCCACAGCGCGCGCAGGGCCTTGATGGCGCCGGCGCGATCCCCGCGGGCGGCCCGCGCCCGCCCGGTGAACCACAGCCCCACCCGCTGCGTGGCCACGGGCTGCGTGGGGCCGCAGTGGGCGCTGATCAGGGCCTCGAGATCGTCCAGCGCGCCCCGGCCCAGCAGCCGCTCGCCCAATTCAAGCACCAGGCCGTCGGCCCCGGGGCTGTGGTCCAGGGCCATGCGCACGGTCGCCTCGGCCCGCGCGGGGAAGCCCAGCTGCCCCCACAGCGCCGACACGGCGCGGGCGCCGGCCACGTCGCCGGGCTGCGCGGCCAGCGCCTGCAGCCGCGCCATGAGCGCCACCGCGGGAGGGACGCCCACGGGGGGGCCGTCGCCCTCGGGCGCGGGCGGGGTCCAGGCGGCCACCGCGGCCTGCCAGCGCGCCCGCAGATCCGCCCGCTCGGCGTGGCTGCGGGCGGGCTCGCGGCGGGCGTCCGCGACGGCGGCCAGCTCGTCGATCAGGGCGTCCGCCGGCGGCAGCCAGCCCACGGTGATCAGCGTCTCGATCGTGCGGGTGCCCACCTGGAACGCCAGCCAGGCCGCGCCGCTGTCGGCCAGGGCGCGCACCATCTGCAGGAGCTGGTGCAAGTGCTCGGTCTCAAAGGTGATCTGGCCGCAGCTCGCCAGCCCGCACAGCACCTCCGCCCAGCGGGCGTAGTAGTCGGGCGTGTCGTGGATCACCGCCCACGCCGGCAGACAGGCCGCCGCCTCAGCGGGGCGATCCGCCCGCAGGAGGATCCAGGCCTTCTCGATGGCGCGCTCGTGGACGAAGTGCTCGCCGTGGCCATCGTTGACGGCCTCGGCGTTCATCTTCAGGGCCGCGTCGATCTGGTCCAGGTTCACCAGGCAGTCGACCCAGGTGCCCACGTACTCGTCGCGGCGGGCCTTGGGGCGCACGGTGCGCAGGGTGCGCACGCTGTCCTCGAGCCAGGCGAGGGCCTCGGCGTGGCGGCCGGCGTCCACCAGGGCCCCGGCGTACTCGGCGCTGATGCAGCGCCAACACGGCCAGCTCGGATCGATGCGCGCCAGGGTGCTCTCGCTCGCCGCCATCCGCTCGGCCACGTAGGCGGGGCCGTCGGCGCGGCCATACGCGGCGCACAGATCCTGGGTGGCGCAGGTGCTCTGGGGGCAGCCGATGGCGTCGGGCCGGTGCGCGCGCTCCACCAGATCCACCGCGTCGCGCAGGCTGTCTTTGACCTCGAGCCGCTTGAAGACCCGGCTCTGCAGCCGCCAGTGCCGCAGGTAGATCTCGAGCCAGATGTCCTTGCGGGCGCGGGCCAGGCCCAGGCCCTCGGCGGCCAGGGCGTCCACCTCGGCGTGGCGGTTGTCCACCGCCGCCGTGGGCAGCCGGTAGAGGATGCGCGCGAGCCGCGGCGCCTCCTCTCGCAAGGCCGGCATGCGGGTGTCGTAGAGCCAAGCGAAGATGTCCATGTGCCCACCCCTGTCGGTGTCGCCGCGGGCGGCGCCGGCCGGCCTCGCGGGTGATCCGCGGCTCAGGCCTGCCCCCGGCCGCGCGGCGGCGATAGTCGCAAGCATGGCCGAGGCTGTCGAGGGTCCCCGCGGCGCGCTCGGGCCCCCGGGCGGCGGCTCAGTGGATCAGGTCGCCCACCATCACCCGCTCGATGAGCCGGGCGATCTCGTCGGCGAACTGCGCCACCGCCACGTTGGCCACCGACTCCGGGTAGTAGCGGCGCACGTGCTCCGTGCCGGGCCCCAGGCCCAGGCCGATCAGCTCCAGGCCCACGCCGGGGCGGGTGAGGCGATCCACCGCCGTCTTGAGGTCGTCGCGGGTGCTGCGCCGGCCCTCGGGCAGGCCATCGCTCACCACGATCAGCACCCGCTCGTTGGCCGGGTGCGTGAGCAGATCCTCGGCGGCCTCGAGCAGGCACGGCGCGTCGTCGTTGTAGCCCGGCTGGTTGTTGCCCCCGTGCCGACAGCCGCTGACCTCCTGGGGGATCTCGGCGATGGCCTGGCGGGCCGCGTCGTCGAAGGCCTGGTCGAAGCTGCGCAGCGGGATCAGCACGTCCTGGAAGCCCGTGACGGCGAAGGGCACGCCCAGCGCGTCCAGGGTCTCGGCCAGCAGGATCGTGCCCAGCAGGGCCGACTGCACCTTCTCGCCGCTCATGGAGCCCGACAGGTCCACCAGCAGGGTCATGGCCACGTTGCGCCGATCGGGGATCGTGCTGCGCACCCACAGCTCGTCGTAGCGCCGCGGATCGGCCTCGAAGGCCATCAGGCGCTTGAGGTCGATGTGGCGCCCGCTGGGGTAGCCGCTGCGCTCCTTGAGCCGCTTGCGGGGCTTGAGGATCGTCTCGAGGTGCGTGGTGAGCCGCTCCACCTGCACCGCCACCCGGGCGTAGGCCTTGTCGTAGTCGCTGGGGGCCTGCCACTCCAGGCGCAGCGGGGGCAGGTCCGGCGGCGGCGGCGGCGGCAGCGCGGTGGGATCGCCCCCCGGCCGGTAGTGCCCCACCTGCCGGATGACCCGGCGGGGCCGCCCCAGGCGCAGGATGGCCTCCATCACGTCATGGGCCAGGTCATGGGCCCAGCGGCTGCTGAGCGGCTTGCGCCCCGGGTGGTGGCGGCTGAGCACCAGCACCTCGCCGGCCTCGCCCGCCTCGATGAGCCGCCGCGCGCGGGCGGCCCGCTCCGGCTGGTCGTTGAGGTAGCGCTCGATGGCCTCGACGTCGGCCGCGTACAGGGCGGCGGCCGTGGGCAGGATCTCGGCCTGGGCCAGGCGCAGGGCCTCCACCGCCGACACCTGGATCGCCTGCTCGTGGGCCGGCGGCACCCAGCGGGGGGTCACCAGCGAGGGCCACACCTGCAGCTTGTAGCGCGCCCGCAGGCTCTTGCCCGCGTGCTGCACCAGCTCGGTGGGGGGCAGGGTCATGGCGTACTGCTGGCGCGCCATCCAGGTCTCGCGCAGGGCCTCGGCCACCGTCGGGCTGACGCCGTACATGGCCCGGGCGTCGTCGCTGCAGGCCAGGCAGAAGGCCAGGAAGTCCGGCAGCCCGGGGTCGATCATGCCGGCGCTCTCGTGCGCGGCGTCGTGCCAGCGCTCGATGCCCGGG
>JAUHVS010000853.1 GCA_030424955.1 bacterium
CGGCCTTGGGGTCCGGTAGGCGCCTCGAATCGCTGCTGGGTTGGGCTCCGCGCCGCGACTTGGTCGACGAGGCGCCGCTAACCCCCTGACTTCATTATGGTCATTATGGTCACAGGGTTCGAATCGGTCACAGGGTTCGAATCGACGGGTATCAGACCTAGAGCTCATCGTCGACGAGGGCTGAGCCCGGTGCGGCCCATCGGGTGACCCCTTCAGGTTGAGCCTGAGCCGCGCCGACCAGGCGGCCGTGAGCAAGGCGCGCCGACGCGGGCGTACGGGCGGTCCGTCGAGGAGGCGCAACGCAGAGCACGCTCGCCTGGGCCAGTGGAGAAGGCTCAACCGGAGCGTGACAGCCGTGACAGCCGATCAGTCGAAGTGGAAGCTGTAGACGTAGATGCCCGCGGGGGGCAGGCCGCCGGCCACACCGCCCGTCTCGGGGCCGATGACGAAGTCGGGGGCGTAGCGCTCCACGGGCAGCTCATCGGCCAGCACCACGACGCGGGTCTCAAAGCGGTTCGAGTCTTCGGCCAGGGCCGGGCTGCCATCGGGGTGGGCCAGCCGGTGCACGGTGATCCGTGACGGCGTGCGGGTGAAGGGCAGGTGGAGGGTGGTGGGGATGACGCCGTCGCCAAAGTCGGCGCCGTCGTGCTGGCCCGCCAGCGCCCGCGAGAGCACGACCACATGCACGGCGTCGGCGGATCCCACGTCGCCCTCGTGCACCGCGTAGGCCGAGATCAGGGGGATGGACGCGTCGCCCCGGCGGTAGCTCGGCCCACGCTCCGTCACCACCTGGCGCATGCTCGACCCGGGCGCATGTCGGTTGCGCATGACCAGCGCGAGCCAGCCGGCGTGGGGGCGGAAGCCGCCCGCCTCGGGCAGCGTGTGCGAGGTCCACCACACCCCGCTGGAGAAGCCCAGGTAGCACTGGTGGCCCACGCCCTTCAGGCTGGCATAGAGCCAGGTGTCCAGGGCGGCGACGGCCATGGCCAGCGACTTGCCGTATTGCTCGTCGATCTCGGGGTTGTCCTCGTTCGTCCAGTAGCCGCTGGGGCCCCCCTCGTAGGCGATCACGCGGTAGTCGCGGCCGGCCTCGGCCAGGGTCGCGCGGCTGGCGGCGGCCTGGTCGATGAGCCCGCGCACCCCCGTCTCCAACCCCACCAGCGTCTCTTGCAGCCCATGGGCGTCAAAGACGCTGGCCCCGGCGTCGTCGGTCTCCCACTTGGGCCCCACATAATTGGCGTGGCCCAGGTACGGGGCCGAGGGGCCCTGCTGGATGGCCAGCTCGCCGTAGCCCGAGTCCAGCGAGGCGTCGTAGTTGCCGCCCAGCACGAAGCGGATCTTGGCGCCCAGGTCGTGCTCGGCCCAGGCCGGCATGGCGTGGATCTGTTCGTCGATCATGTAGCGGGCGAACAGCCCGAACTCCACGCCGCCCCGGTGCACCCAGCCGGGCGCCCCGAAGCCGTGCCAGCCGTAGCCCCCGGCGCCCTGGTGCCACGTCTCGTTGCCCCACTCCACCAGGATCTCGCGGAAGTCGTCGGTCCACGGGGCGCCGTGGCCGCGCTGCACGAACCGCCGATGCGCGTAGGGCCGGGTCTGGGGGGTGTCCACCGCCGGGTCGTAGGGAACGCCCAGGTACTCCACCAGGGCCTTCAGCTCGACCTCGGTGTACTCCTCACTCACCGTCAGGTAGGGCACGGCGCGGCGCTCGGGGGTGTCGCCCGTGGCCCAGGCCCAGCGCAGGCTCTGGGCGATGGTGGCACCACTAAAGGTCCGCAGCCGCCCGTCGTTGATGCTCAGGCTGGCCTGGCCGAACTCGCCGAGCAGCGAGTCGATGCTGCCGTTGTGGTACTGCAGGGGGTAGAAGCGGAGGGCCGGCATGGGCCCGGCGGCGGGCATGGCGGCCATCACCGGGTCGAAGCTGTTGACGTGCGGCCCGTTGGGCTGGAAGCCGTGCGCCTCGTCGTGGCGATACAGCATGAAGTTGTCGACGTACAGGGTGCCGGGGCCGGTGAAGCGCAGCGCGTGCCCGATGTGAGCGCCGCTGCCCTCGGGCGGGTAGGCCGGCGCCACGAAGTCGTAGGTGTAGCGGGCCCACTGGTCGGTCACGGTCCAGGGCTGGGCCTGGTTGGCCTCGCGGTAACTGCCGTTGCCCACGAAGGCGAAGGCTACCCGGCCCCCGTCGCCCAGGCCGTCGTGGCGCAGCCACGCTTCGACCCGGTAGGTGGCCCCGGGGGTGAGCTGGGAGTACCACTGGCCCTCGCCCTGGTCGAAGGGGTGGTAGAC
>JAUHVS010000072.1 GCA_030424955.1 bacterium
CGGTTGTTGCTCACGTCCACCACGAACTCGACGAAGACCTCGGAGCCTGCGGGCGGCGGGTTCGCGAGCTCGACCTGGGCACCGCCGTCGCAGCCCGCGACGCCGAGCTTCAGCGTCCAGGCGCTGCGGTCGAGGATCTGCGTGGGCACGACCTCCTGGCAGCGGCCCCCCTGGTCTTCGGTCCGCAGGCACTGCGTCTTGACCTCGACGAGGTAGTTGTCGGGGTCATCGAACTCCGCGGCCGAGTCGCACGCCCGCGGGCCATCGGGGGTCGCGACCTGGCAGGCCGGCGGCTTGTCGAGGCAGTAGGTGCCCACGAGCACGAGCACCTGATCGCGGATCGCCGCCAGCGGGCCGGCGAAGTCGTCTACGCAGATGTTGACGCACTCGTCCGTGCCTTCGCTGCCGGGGCGACAGCCGATGCCGTTGGTCTGCGTGGGCTCGCCGGTCTCCCGGTCGAGCACCATGAACAGCTCGCTCAGCTCGAGGTACCTGCGGCCGGCGAAGGCAGCGCCGTTGTTGTCCGACTCACAGGAGGTCTGGATGTTGCCCACGCACGCCCCATTGGGGCAGCAGAAGGCCTCGGCCCCGACCCCGGTGCAGCCCGTGCGGCCCTCGCCCAGGTCGCGGGCGCAGGAGTTGCCCTCCCCGGGGCAGTCGGCGTCCTGCGCACACTCCTTGTTGGGGTTGTAGTTGCGCGCCTGATCGAGGCACGCCAGCTGCTCTTGCCGCTCAGGCTGGTTGTACGTGATGAGGTTGCCGGCCTCGGTGTAGGCCCGCGTGCCCACGATGGTGGCCACGAGCAGCTGCTCGTTGGGGTTGGCCTTCAGGCCCACCAGGAAGCGGTAGTAGTCGCTCACCGGGGTCAGGTTGCTGCGGTACCACTCGCAGTTGGAGTTGGCCGACTCGTCCACCTCGCAGCGCGCCGCGCGGCAGTCATCGGCGCTGCGGCAGGTGCCGTTGGCGCCATCCTGGCCCGGGGCACAGGGCGGCGCGCCACACTCACGCTGGAAGCACGAGCGCTCCACCTGCAGCCGCAGGCAGCGATCGCACGCGGGGCCGGAGCCACACACGTTCTGGCAGGCCGCGGCCTCCTGCACCGTCAGCTCCCGATCGGGGCAGAGCGTGGTGTCGGCGTAGCCATCCGGCAGGCCGTCGTTGTCGCTGTCGGCCGTGCCGCTGGGGCGGCACACCACGCGCCGGCTGGCGGGCGGGTTGGTGGCCGGATCGGAGCAGTCGTCCTCGTCGCTGATGATGATGGCCGCCAGGATGGCGTCCGGGCGCAGGAAGTCGGGCTCGGGCGGCTGGCAGATGCCCTGCTGGCAGGTCTCGCCCCCGGGGCAGGCCTGGCCGCCGGCGCACGGCTGCTTGGTGCCCTCGGGGATGGTGCAGCCCGGGTTGTACTCACCGTTGATGCAGCACTGCGCGAAGGCGTCGGCGTTCGGGCCGCCGCAGCTCAGGGAGACCCGGAGCGCCTCGAGCCCCTTCTCGAAGCCGTACCCGCTGGTGCCCAGGGTGGCGTGGCAGCGGAACTCCCGCAGCAGGTCCTGCTTGATGCACTCGCGGTCGTCCGGCGCACAGTTCAGGCCGACCTCTTCCGCCCTGATGACCGGGCTGATCTGATCGGGCGGCGGGCAGTCTTCTGTGCGCGGAGGCTCGGCCAGCGTGCAGTTGCTGGGCGCGATGGGCGGCGCGGGGTTGTGCAGGAAGGTGCCACGCTCGGCGGGGTTCTGCATGTCGGTGCTGACCACCGCGATGCGGTAGTCAGCGGCCGCGTCGAGCTCCTCGAACAGGAAGCTCGCGAAGTCCTCGAAGTTGCGGGTCAGGTTCTCCTGCTCCTCGCACATCGAGCCCGAGTTATCGATGACGAACAGGAAGTCGAGCTTGGTCTTGGCTGGCAGGCGGTTCTCCTGCCGGTTGACCGCCGTCACCACGTTGTCGAGCTTGTCGACCGGGCGATCATTGCAACCCGCAAAAGCGCTGCTCAACAAACCGATCGCGAGCGCCGTGGCGAGTCGCCCCCGGCTGGTGTTCGCATGCATCGGGCATCCCCCGTCGTGTTCTTCGTCTGTTCGCGTCAACGGGCCGTCTTCCGGACCCCGCACGGCCGCCACGCGCCCGCCGTACGTTACCCCTCGCGGCCAAACCACGTCAACGCACGGGCCACGGCATCATCGCCCGCCCGGCCCTGCGGCGTCGCCTGTACCGCCCGCTGACGCGCTGGCTAGCCTGCGTCCACCGCTGGGTCGGTGCCACCCGACGCCATCGCGCCGGCCAGATCCACCTTGCCGGTCAGCAGCCAGGCGGCCCCCACGCCCACCTGCACGAGCACCTGAATGACGTGCAGCAGCACGGTGTAGACCGCCACATTCTCCAGGCTGGTGGGGGCCAGGACGAGCAGCGAGAAGCCAGCGGTCATCGCGAGCTCGAAGGTGCCAGCAAAGCCCGGCCCCGCAGGGATCATGATGCCCACGACCACCACCGCCAGCAGCGCGAACGCGCCGGTGTAGGTGAGGTCGGGGATGTGCACGGCCACGGCCATCCACTGCATGCCCACCCCCAACAGCAGCCAGTAGACGGCGGTCAGCGCCAGGAACGCGCCCAGCCGGCGGCGGTCGGGCAGCACCGCCAGGCCGTCGAGGAAGGCCTCGAGGAGCCCCAAGGCCTTGTCCGTCAGCCCGGCGTGGATGCGGTGCCCGATGCGCTGGATGGTGCGCACGGTCCAGGCCCGGCGGGCGTGGGCTGCGGCCAGCACGATCAAGGTCGTCGAGAACACCGCGCCGGCGACCCAGGCGCTGGCCTTCACCGGCCCCACTGCGGGGTTGTCGGAGGGCGGCAGCATCGAGATGAAGACGAAGAAGAGCGCGACGAAGAGCAGGCCGTCCACCACCCGCTCCACCACCACGGTGGCCAGGGCGCCGCTCGCAGTGACGCCCCCCTTCCCGCGCACCAGGTACGGGCGCACAAACTCCCCCAGGCGCAGGGGGAAGATGATGATGCACAGGTAGCCGACGGCCCCTGCGGCCGCCACAGTGCTCCACGGGATCGGGCCGAGGGCACGGACCAGCACCCCCCAGCGCAGGATGCGGATCAGGTGGGCGACCAGGAACAGCCCGGCGTACAGCGCCACGCCCACCCGGTCGGCGGCCGCCAGCCGATCCCCAAAGCCCGCGAAGTCCTGGTTGCGGAACGCGAGCCAGATCAGCGCGACGCCCAGCAGGACGGACCAGAAGTACTTGGTGCCCATGCCCTTCATCGCGGCTCCGCCATGAGCCGGTCGGGGGTGCGCCGCAGGAGCCGGTCGAGCTGATCGGGCGGCAGCCGGCGGTGCAGGGCTTTCAGGACGGGGCGCACGATCTTCTTGAGCTCCTTCGGGCTGTGGCAGTCGGTGGCCAGCAGATCGGCGTGGCCTTGCTCGAGCAGGCGCCAGGCCGTGCGCTTGATGGTGCGGCCGAAGGTGCCGGCCAGCGAGCGGAAGCTCACCTGGATGAGCGCTCGACCCGACGCGAGCCGCACCAGCGCGTCCACGTCCTTGTGGAACGGCTCGCACCGCTCCGGGTGCGCGATGATCGGGAAGTACCCGGCCGTCCCCAGCTCGAACAGGGTCTGGGGCATCGACGCGGGCATGAAGTCCTCGGGCAACTCCAGCAGCACGTAGCGGCTGTTCGCCAGGGTGATCAGCCCCGCCTCGCTGTGCAGATCCGCGTGCAGCCGCTGGCCGTAGGCGTATTCGGCGCCCCACCGCAGGTCGATGGGGATGCCCGCGGCCGTCAGGGCCGCGTTGACCTCACCACACAGCGCCGAGATGCGCTCCCGGCCGTAGGTGTGGCGCCGGTCGTCGGCATGGGGCGTCGCCACCAGCCGCCGGTAGCCGGCCTCGCTGAGGCCCCGCAACATCTCCAGGCTGGCGTCGAGATCCCGAGCGCCGTCGTCGATCCCGGGCAGCACGTGCAGGTGCAGGTCAGCCCAGCCATCGAGGGGGAGCGAAGGGGTCGGGTGCGTCAATGGACCTCCGCGAGCCGTTTGTCCGCAACAGTCGCGGCGTTGAGATTGACTTGTGAAGCGCCGCGAGAATAATCGCCCCCATGCCCGGCGAGAAGCGCAAGGTGATGATCCTCGACGACAACATCATCTCTCTGATGATTGTCGAGGAGCTTCTACAGCAGCACGGCTACGAGGTCGTGCGGATGTCGGCCCCTCACGGGGTGCGGGCGAAGATCGACTATGAGCAGCCCGACGTGCTGCTCATCGACATCGCCATGCCCCGCCTCGCGGCCGACGATCTCATCGACGCGCTCCAGCGTTCGCCGGAGCACGAGGATCTGGTGATCGTGCTGTACTCCGACATGGAGCCCATGGCGCTGGAGAAGATCTGCCACGCCAAGGACATCCACGGGTACTTCTCGAAGTCCATGGACGCCCGCCGGCTGCCAGAGTTTGTGGATCAGTTTTTCGACGCTTGACAATGAAAGCGGGCTGGGGCAAGTTCCCCGCCACGCTACGGCGACGTAGCCAAGTGGTAAGGCAGAGGTCTGCAAAACCTCCATTCGCCGGTTCAAGTCCGGCCGTCGCCTCACGAAACGCCTGTCCAGTCACCTGGGCAGGCGTTTTTTTTTGCCCCACACCCGAGCCGTCCCCGGTCAGCCCGCGGGCCCCGACCCCCTCGGCCCTCAACCTGCCCCGGTCAGGGGGCCGGCTGAGGTCAGTGGGCGAGCCGAGGTCTGTGGGTCAGGGGTTCGGTGCGCGCCGGGCGTCCACGAGCGCGAGGCACTGGGCCAGCACCCCGTCGATGTCGAGGTCGGTGGCGTCGACGACCACCGCGTCGTCCGCCTGCCGCAGCGGCGCGATGGCCCGCTCCCGGTCGGCCCGGTCGCGGGCCTCGATCTCAGCGGCCACCTGGGCGAGCGCGATGGCCTCGCCCCGTGCCTGCAGCTCCTTGTGCCGCCGCGCCGCCCGCGCCGCCACCGACGCCGTGAGGAAGATCTTCAGCTCGGCGTCCGGGCAGACCACCGTGCCGATGTCCCGCCCGTCGAGGATCGAGTCCGCCGCGTGGGCGAGGCTGCGCTGCAGGGTCATGAGCCCCGCACGCACCGCCGGAGCCGCCGCGTAGCGGCTCGCGGCGGCGCTCATGGCGGGGGTGCGGATCGCCTCGCTGACGTCCTCACCCCCCAACCACAGGCTGCCGTCCTGGCGCGCTTCGAGCGGCAACCCCGCCATCAGCGCGGCGAGCCCCGGCCCATCCTCCGCGTCGATCCCCGCCCGCGTCGCGGCCAGGCCCACGGCTCGGTAGAGGGCGCCGGTGTCCAGCCGGACGAAGCCGAGGCGCTCGGCGAGGCGGGTGCTCACGGTGCTCTTGCCGGCCCCCGCGGGTCCGTCGATGGCGATGATCACGGCTGACTCCTGTGGACCGTCATGGGCCGCCAGGGGGCGGCCAAAGGTCGGCAACATAGGCGTCGAGGGCGGCCGGATCAACGGGAGGCTCAAGCCACCGCAGGCCCTCGACCTTGTTGAACCAGGTCATCTGGCGCTTGGCATAGCGGCGGGTGGCCACCAGGGTCTCGTGCCGCGCGTCGGCCAGGCGCCGCTCACCCGCCACGACGCCGGCGAGGGCCCGGTAGCCCAGGGCGGTCATGGCGCGCAGCGAGGGGCCATGGCCCGCGGCCATCAGCGCCTCAACCTCGGCGAGCCAGCCGGCCGCCAGCATGGCGTCCACCCGCTGCTCGATGCGGGCGTACAGCTGCGCCCGCGGCAGGCGCAGCCCGACGGTGCGGTGCCGGTAGCGAGGCCCCGCCGCGCGGTGCTCGGCCTGCCAGTCACTCAGCGCCCGGCCGGTGGTGCGGTACACGCCCAGGGCGCGCTCGATGCGCTGGGCGTCGCGGGGCCCGATGCGCGCCGCCGCGGCAGGATCCACCGCGGCCAGCTCGGCGTGGATGGCGGGCGTCCCATCCCGCGCAAGGGCCGCCTGCAGGGCCTCGCGCACCGCGGGGCTGGCGGGCGGCGCCTCGCACAAGCCCTGCACCAGCGCCTGCACGTACAGGCCGGTGCCCCCACACACCACCACCCGGCGGCCCCGCGCGGTGATGTCGGCGATGGCGGCGTCCGCGGCGGCCACGTAGGCGCCCGCGTCGAAGGGCTGGTCCGGCGCGACGACGTCGATGAGGTGGTGGCGCACACCGCCCAGCTCGGCCGGTGTCGCCTTCCCCGTGCCAATGTCGAGGCCGACGTAGACCTGGCTGGCGTCCGCGCCGACCAGCTCGGCGTCGAAGCGGCGGCAGAGGTCGAGCGCCAGGGCCGTCTTGCCCACTGCGGTGGGCCCGACCACCACCAGGAGCGCGGGCTTCGGCGCAGGGGCGCTCACTTGAGCACGTCCGCGGTCCGCCGCCGGAGGAGCTCAGCGTCCGGCAGGGCGACAGCCCAGGGCACCGGCTTGGGCGGGGTGTGCCGCAGATCCGCCAGCGCAGCCGGCCAGCCGGCTGCTTCGGCAGGCGTGGGCGCCCCTGCGTGGCGGGCCACCCCCTCTGCGATGGCGAGGCACAGGTGCGCCGGGGCCGCCGGCGCCGCCAGCACCGCCGCGACGGTGGCGGCCGCGGCGTCCGGCGGCAGCCCAGCAGGCAGTCGCGCGACGGCGAAGCTGTCACGCCCCAAGTGCGCGATCTCCAAACCGAACCGAAGCAGCGCGCCCTCGACCTCGGGGAGCCGGCGGGCGTCGAGCGGGGGCAGCTCGATGGGCACCGGCGGCGCCAACGGGCGTCCCGGCGCGCCGTCGAACAGGCGGGCGTACGCGAGCCGGGTCCGCGCCGCAAACACGTCCACGAGCAGCACCCCGTCCACCGCGCGGAAGGCGGCCCACTTGGGGCCGATCAGCCCGGTGAAGACCAGGCGCTCCAGGGCCAGGTCCCCCAGGGCGCGGGCGTGGGCCAGGCCCGTGATCGGCGCGGCCTCCTCCCGCGGCGCGGGGCGCGCGGCCGGCGGGTTCAGTTGGAACCGCGTGACCTCGGGCGCCGGGCGCCCAGCGTCGGGTGCGCCTTCGCGACGGCCCCCAGGTGGCGGCCCTGCGTTCGGTCGGCTGGCAGGAGGCTCGGCGGCCACGGGCACGCGGTCGTGGACCCCCGGGGGCGGCGTGGCGGGCCGCCCGAGCCCGCGCCGGCGCGCGCCCAGCCGCTCCATCGCGTCAAAGATCCGCTGGCGGTGGGCGTCGAGGCCAGCGCGATCGGAGGACGGGGCCGCCGGACCCGCGCCGGCGTCGCTCGAGCCGGCAGCGGCCGCCTCACCCGCCGGCGCGCCTCCCTCACCGGGCGACGTCAGCGTGTAGCGCTTGCCGCCCGCCGGCGCCGCAGCGGGCGCGGACCACGGCTCACCCCGCAGCGTGCCATCCAGGCCCTGGGCGATGAGGCGGTGGATGACGCGGCTGTCGACGAAGCGCACCTCGGTCTTGGCCGGGTGCACGTTGACGTCGACGGTCTCGGGGGGCACGGCGAGGCGCAGCACGACGAAGGGGTGCCGGCCCCGCTCCAGGCGGTGGCCGTAGGCCGACTGCACGGCGGCCATCACCACGCGGTCGCGCACGTACCGGCCGTTGATGAACGTGTGGTAGTGCCGCGGCGTGGATCGGGCCCCGGCGGGCGGGCCGATGAGGCCGTCCACCGAGAAGCCGTTGCCCAGGTCGTAGCGCACGGGCTGCAGGCCCTCGGTGGCGCGCTCGCCGAAGATCGCGCGGGTGCGGGCGTGCAGCCCCTGATCGCGGGGCACGTCGAGGGTGGTGCGCCCGTCGCGGATGAACCGGAAGGCCACGTCGGGGTAGCAGAGCGCCAGGCGCTGCACGACCTCGAGCACATGGTTCGACTCGGTGTTCGCCTGCCGCAGGAACTTGCGGCGCGCGGGCACGTTGAAGAACAGGTCCGCGATGCGCACCTCGGTGCCGGGGGGCCCCCCCACCTCGCGGGCGGGCTGCTGCACCCCCCCCTCGACCTCGATCAGCACCGCCCCCAGGGCGTCGGGCTCGCGGGTGCGCAGGCTGAGGCGGCTGACCGACGCGATGGAGGGCAGCGCCTCGCCGCGGAAGCCCAGGGTGTGGATGTGGTGCAGATCGGCGGCCGCGCGGATCTTGCTGGTGGCGTGGCGCGCGAGGGCCAGCGCCGCGTCCTCGGCCCCCATGCCGTGGCCGTCGTCCACCACCCGCAGCAGGTCGACGCCGCCCCCCGCGATCTCGCAAGTGATCCGGGTGGCCCCGGCGTCGACGGCGTTCTCGAGCAGCTCCTTGGCGGCGCTGGCCGGGCGCTCCACGACCTCCCCCGCGGCGATCTGGTTCGCGAGGGTGTCGTCGAGCAGTTGGATGCGGCCCACGGCGGCTCCTTGGGGTCCACAGGGCGGCCCGCCTGACGGCGTCAGGGGCGCCGCACCAGGTGCGTCTGCAGGGTGAGGGTGCCGGCCTTGGCGTCGACCAGCTCGTGGAACGGGTAGAAGCCAGCCTTGCGGAGCGTGACGCGGTGCGTGCCCGGCGCGACCCGCAGGACGCCCGCCCGGTAGCCCGTCAGCAGCCCCTCGAACTGACCATCGATAAGCACATCGACATCATTGGGATCACAGGTGATTTGCAGAAACACCACCCCGGGCGGCGGCTCGGGCAGCGCGTCCACCCGCTGGATGACGCCGCCGCCACACGCGCTGGCGAGGGCGAGCCCCACCGCGAGCGCCAGCCGGCCCACCCAGCGGCCCCCGGCGCTCACTGCAGCACCACGGCGGCGGGCAGGGCCTGAACGCCTGCGAGCCGGGCCACGCTGGCTGCGTCCGCCAGCTGCACCCGCCCCGGCCCCTGAGCCGCTGCGGTGAGCCGCACGGGGCGCGCGCCCACGAGGGCCTCGATGGCCGGGTCCCCGGCGTGGAACCAGCGCAGCCCCACCGTGCCCGCGGCGTCTCCGAGCCAGCCGACGTACACCGCGGCCTGCGCCGGGGCTGGGGTCGGCGGGGGGCCCCCGTCCAGGCCGGCGGCCGGGGGCGGCACCGCGAGGCGCAGCCGGGTGCTGGGGGGCAGCGCGCCCTCGACGGTGAGGATGAGCCCGGTCGGCAGATCGGCGCTGCGCTCGACCACCTCGGGCGGCAGCGGCGGGCCGGTGAACACCGAGGGGTCCTCCGGCGCGGGCGGCTCGCCCACCGCGGCGGGCAGCCAGTCGAGGCTGAGCGCGGCGGGCACATGCACGGTGCCGTCCGAGAAGCGCCGCGCGCCCTCGGAGGTGAACCCCTCCAGCGCCCGCTGGCCCGCCCCGCTGAGCGCCGGGCGCCGGCCATACAGCCCCTGCGCGTCCAGCCGCACCCGCTCCAGGAGCCGGGCGAGCCGCCGGCGCGCGTCGGTCACCGCGACCTGGTAGGGGTCGCCGTCGGTGATGCCGCCGCTGGGGGAGAGCACCCTGGGCGTGCCAACGCCCACCACGCGCAGCTGCCCGCGGGTCCAGTCGATCTGGCCGTCATCGTCGATCTGCACCACGGGCTCCACCGGGCGCGCCGCGAGGCTGCCCAGCAGGGTCAGGGCGATCAGGGCCAGGCGTTCGATGGCGTCACTCCCACTCGATGGTGGCCGGGGGCTTGCTCGAGATGTCGTAGACGACGCGGTTGACGCCGTTGACCTCGTTGATGATGCGGGTGGACATGCGCCCCAGCACCTCGTGGGGCATGGGATACCAATCGGCGGTCATCCCGTCCAGGCTCGACACCGCGCGGATGGCCAGCACGTTGTCGTAGGTGCGGTCGTCGCCCATCACCCCCACGGTGCGCACGGGCAGCAGCACGGCGAAGCCCTGCCAGATGGCCCGCTCCAGGCCCGCGGCCGCCATCTCCTCGCGCACGATGAGATCGGCGTTGCGCAGGATCTGCAGGCGCTCGGGGGTCACCTCGCCCAGCACGCGGATCGCCAGGCCGGGGCCCGGGAAGGGCTGGCGCCACACGATGTGCTCGGGCAGGCCCATCTCGAGCCCGGCCACCCGCACCTCGTCCTTGAAGAGCTCGCGCAGGGGCTCGACGATCTTCAGGTTCATGTGCTCGGGCAGGCCGCCCACGTTGTGGTGGCTCTTGATGACCGCCGCGGGCCCGCGCACGCTCTCGGACTCGATGACGTCGGGGTACAGCGTGCCCTGCGCGAGGAAGTCGGCGTCCGGGATCGTCTGCGCGATCTCGTCGAAGACCTCGATGAACACCCGGCCGATGATCTTGCGCTTGGTCTCGGGATCGCTGACCCCGGCCAGCGCCGTGAGGAAGCGCTCGCTCGCGTCCACGTGGCGCAGATCCCACTGGAAGCGCTTGCCGAAGACCTCGACGACCTGCTGCGCCTCGCCGGCGCGGAGCAGGCCGTTGTCGACGAACACGCAGGTCATGCGGTCGCCGATGGCCTTGTGGATCAGGGCCGCCGCCACGGCGGAGTCCACGCCGCCCGACATGCCACAGATGACCCGGGCGTCGCCGACCTGCGCGCGGATGCGCTCGACGGCCTCGTCCACAAAGCTCGCGGGGGTCCAGTCGCCGGTCAACCCCGCGATGTCAAACAGGAAGTTGCGCAGCATGCGGGTGCCGCGCGGGGTGTGCACCACCTCGGGGTGGAACTGCACGCCGAACAGGCGGCGGGCGCGGTGGGCCACCGCCGCGATGATGCCGTCCTCGCTGCGGCCCAGCACGTCGAAGCCCGGCGCGGGCACCGACACGTGGTCGCCGTGGCTCATCCACACCTGCGCGCGGGCCTCGTCGAGGTTGGCGAGCAGATCCGCGTCGTCATCGATGCCGAGCCAGGCCTTGCCATACTCGCGCCGGGCCGACGGCGACACCGTGCCACCCAGGGTGCGCGTGAGCACCTGCAGCCCGTAGCAGATGCCGAGCACCGGCACGCCGGCGTCCAGGATGACGGGGTCCAGGGTCGGCGCGTCCTCGGCCGTGACGCTGGCCGGGCCGCCGCTCAGGATGATGGCGCTCGGGCGGCGGGTGCGCACGGCCTCGGCGCCGTGATCGAAGCGCACGATCTCGCAGTACACGTTGGCCTCGCGCACCCGGCGCGCGATCAGCTGAGTGAACTGGCTGCCGTAGTCGAGGACGAGGACGGTCTGGTGCTGGGCCATGGGGCCTCCTGCCGTGGGCGCGGGGGCGGTCGCTGCGCGCCGCGGGGTGGACGTCAGTCGACGCGGTAGTTGGGGGCTTCCTCGGTGACCACGACGTCGTGCACGTGGCTCTCCTTGAGGCCCGCGGCGCTGATGCGCACGAACTGGGCCTGGGTCCGCAGGGCCTCGATGTTGGCGCTCCCGGTGTAGCCCATGCCCGCCCGCAGGCCGCCGACGAGCTGGAACAGCGTGTCGGCCAGGGGGCCGCGGAAGGGCACGCGCCCCTCGATGCCCTCGGGCACCAGCTTGCGCTGCCCCTGCTGGAAGTAGCGGTCGCTGCTGCCCCTGCGCATGGCGCCCAGGCTGCCCATGCCGCGGTACGCCTTGTAGGAGCGGCCCTGGTAGAGCACGACCTCGCCCGGCGCCTCGGCGGTGCCGGCGAGCATGCTGCCGATCATCGCCACCTGCGCGCCCGCCGCGATGGCCTTCACGACGTCGCCCGAGAACTTGATGCCGCCGTCGGCGATGATGGGCAGATCGAAGCGCGCCGCAGCCGCCGCACACTCCATCACCGCGCTGATCTGCGGCACGCCCACCCCCGCGACCACCCGGGTGGTGCAGATGCTGCCGGGGCCGATGCCCACCTTCACGCAGTCGGCGCCCGCCTCGGCCAGCGCGGTGACCGCGTCGCCCGTGGCCACGTTGCCCGCCGCGATCTGCAGGTCGGGGAACGCCGTCTTGGCGCGGCGCACGGCCTCGATGACGCCGCGGGAGTGGCCGTGGGCGGTGTCGATCACCACCACGTCCACGCCGGCCTCGACCAGCGCCTCGATGCGGGCCATGCCGTCGACCCCCACCGCCGCGCCGACGAGCAGGCGGCCCTGGTCGTCGGTGCACGCCGTGGGGTGGGCCTCGGCCTTCTCAATGTCTTTGATGGTGATCAGCCCGCGCAGCAGGCCGGTGTCGCTCACCACCAGCAGCTTCTCGATGCGGTGGTCATGCAGCAGCGTCTTGCTCGCCTCGGGGCCGATCCCCTCGGGCGCGGTGACCAGCTTGGTGGTCATGAGGCTCGCGACGGGGCGGTCGAGCCGGGTCTCGAAGCGGATGTCCCGGTGGGTCAGGATGCCCACGGGCCGGCCGGCCTCATCCACCACCGGCAGGCCGCTGATCCCGTGGGCGCGCATCAGCTCGACGGCCTCGCCGAGGGACTGGCCCGGGCCGACGGTGAGCGGCTCGACCACCATGCCGGTCTGCGCCTTCTGGACCCGCCGGACCTCGAGGGCCTGGTCCTCGATGCTCAGGTTCTTGTGCAGGAAGCCCAGCCCGCCCGCGCGGGCCATGGCGATGGCGGTGTCGGCCTCGGTGACGGTGTCCATGGCCGCGCTGACGAGCGGCACCCGCAGCGTCAGCCGGCGGGTCAGCCGGGTGCGGGTGTCGACGTCGCTGGGGAGGACCTCGCTGTACGCGGGCCGCAGCAAGACATCGTCGAAGGTGAGCGCCTGGGGGATGTGGGCGTGGCGGTCGGTCATGGGGCGCATCCTTCGGGCCGGTGCGAAGTGCGCGGAGGGTAACGATGGCCCTGCGCGGCCGCAACGGCGGCCCTTGGGGTCAGGTGGATTGTCGCGGTAACGTCGCGGGGCGTGCCCACCCTCCTCCCCCTCTTGCTGCTGCTGGCCGCGCCCACCCCGGGCCGGGTGGTGGTGCGCTCCACCCACTACGGGGCCGTCGTGCTCATCGACCGCGCGCCCGTCGGGCGGGTGCCGCTGGCCCCCCTGCCCCAGCCCCCCGGGCTGCACCTGGTCGAGGCCACCGCGCCGGGTCGGCCCCGCTGGTCGCAGCTGGTCTTCGTGCCCGCCTCAGGGGACGTCACCGTCGAGATCCGCTGGCCCAAGCGGGCGGCGCAGGCGGCCAAGGTCAGGCGCCGGGATCAGCCGGCGCCGCCCCCGCCGCCGAGGGTGCGGCTGCGCGGCGGGAGCCGGATCGCGGGGGCCTGGGCCCGGGCCGGCGCCGACGTGGATCTCACGCTGTGGTGGCGGCTGACGGGCGATCGGCTGGCGGACGGCTGGCGGGGCGTGCTCGCGGGCCGCTCCACCGCCGATCTGGCGGGCGAGCGGCGGCTGTGGCGGCGCGTGCAGCCGGAGCGAGGGGCCGTCGTGCGGCTCGACGAGGCCTGGCTGGGGCGGGCCGCCGGCGGCGGCGAGTTGGCCCTCGGGCGGCTGGTGCTGATGGGCCCCGGTGGGCAGGCCTTCGGGCTCGACGGCGCCCGGATCGCCCAGACCTGGCAGGGGGTGAGCCTGGGCCTGCTGGGGGGTCGGCGGGTGGTGCAGTGGGGGCCGGCCCCGGAGGTCCCCTGGGCCTTCGGCGCGCAGCTTCAGGGGGCCGGCCCAGTCGAGTGGCGGCTGGCGCACATGATCCACGACCGCACCCACCACCTGGACGCCTCGGCCACGGCCACCGCTGGAGAAGCCCGGTATCAGGCGCTGGCGCGCACCGTGGACGCCGACGCTGCCGAGCTATCGGGCCGCGCCAGCGTCTCGCTCGGCGGTCTGCGGCTGTGGGGCCAAGGGGCCTGGACCGCGGCCCGTCGTGGGCCCTTTGAGTGGCGGTGGCAGCCCGCTGGGGTGTTCGAGGACGTCCCCCGCCGCGCCCTGGCCGGCCGCTGGGGCCTGTCGACCACCGGCGGGCCCTGGCGGGGCTGGGCCGATGGCGCGATCCGGGGCGCGACGGACGGGGGCTGGCGCCAGCACGACGGGGGCCTTGGCGTGCGGCGGCGGCTCGGGCCTGTCACCCTGGGCGCCGAGGGCCGCGCGCGGCTGTCGACGGGCGTGGGGCCGGCGGTCTACCAGGCGGCGCGCCCGGCCCTCACGGGCGGGTGGCGGGCGGCGGGCGTGTCCGTCACGGCCGCAGCGGGCGCTGCCTGGATCGACCTGCCCAACGACGCCCCCCAGTGGCTCCCGCACGCCGCCGTCACCCTGCGGCTCGGGCGCCTGGGCGGGCTGCTGCTGACCGCGCGCGGCGGGATCGAGGCCCTTCACCCGGCCTGGGCCGCCGGCGCCGGCCCCACCCTCACCACCGCGACCTTGGGGGTCTCGCTGCCATGAGCCCAGTCCCTGCCCGGCGCCCTGCCCCGTCGAGAGCCCCAGCGCTGCGAGCGCGCCCTGTCGGGCCGACGGGGGGACCGTTGGCGATGCTTTGCGAGCGGTGGCGTGGCCGGCTGCTGATCGGCCTGGCCCTCGCCGTGACCGCCTCGCTGGCCACCGGCTGCCGCGGGACCCGACCGCTGGCAGCCCCGCCCGACGATCACGGGCCCGCCTTCGACCGCCAGCACGGGCACGCGCAGGCCGCAGACTGCGCCGACTGCCACGGCCCCAGCCCCTGCGCCGGCTGCCATCGAAGCCGCCCGCCCACGGATCACGGGCCGCTGTTCGGGGGCCCGCAGCACGGCCCCGGCGCAGCCAGCGAGCCTGCGCGCTGCGCCACCTGCCACGGCGTCAGCGAGTGCATGGCCTGTCACGGCCGCTGATCAACCAGCAACCGCGGCGGCGGCGTTGCTCGAATTTCACCAGTTGTGCAATTGTGAACTCATGAAGCGAACACCTGCCGCCGTCGCCGTCCTCGCGCTCTTGCTGGGCCTCCTGCCGGCGCCCGCCAGCGCCATCGAGCTGTTGCAGAACGACAGCTTCGCCCCGGGG
>JAUHVS010000073.1 GCA_030424955.1 bacterium
GCCTTGCCCTGCAGGGCCCGTACGTAGCGATTGAAGAGCCCGCGCTGCGCCTTGGCCTGTGCCCCTAGCCGACGCGCAGCGGGTGTGATTCGACCCCGCCCCCCGCCGCCACCGTCGGGCAGGCTCCCGTCGGAGTCCGCCCCGACGCCCGCTCGCGCGCGCTTGCGGCCTGCTGCTGTTCGTGCCGTCGCCATCGGTATCGCCCGTCAGGCCAGGGTAAACATGTTGTTGAGGAGCCGCAGATCGCCCAACGCCGCCATGCGATCGGCGAGCTCCGGCGCTCGCTCGACCAGCGCACCGAACGCCTCGGCTGCCAGGCTGACCAGCATGGTGCGCCGCGCCGCCCGGCAGGTCGCCGTGGCTGGTGTCCCGCGCACCAGGGAGATCTCGCCCATGACGTCGCCTTCTCTCAGGCGGGCGACCTCCTGGGGCAGACCGTTTCGGCTGACGACCACCGACACCTGGCCATCCAGCACGACGTAGAGCGCCCGCCCGTCCACCTGACCTTCCCGGATGATCACTTCGCCCGCCTCCGCAAGGCGGGCGTGAAAGGCCCGGATCAGGCTCGCCTCCACCGCCGGCTCAAGCAGCCCAAACACCCGCTGGTCCCGGACGAGGTGCTCGACGGTCCGACGGCAGATCTGGCGCGCCAGCGCGATGCGCAGCTCGTGGGCCCGTTCGCCCAGGTCGGTCACGACCCCTTCGGGGATCTCGAGGACGTTCACCTTGCCCAGCGCGACGATGGTCGCGCGCCGCGGGGAGCCGGTCAGCAGCGCCATCTCGCCAAGCACATCCCCCTCGCCCGACTGCCCCGTCTCGTGTTCTACGCCCTCGCGAGTGCGATGCATTGCCTTTGCGGTCCCCGTTACCAACAGCTGGACCGCGGACGCGACCTCTCCCTGATCAACCAGCACGAAGCCGTCTGGCACCCGCCGCAGGGTGATCGCTCGGGCGACCTCCAGGAAGGTCTCAGGCGACAGATCGCTCAGCAGCGGCAGCTTCGGCAGTCGGTCCGGGAAGCTGGTCCCCGAGATGATGTCGCTGGATCGCCGATCGATCTCGGCCACAACGGCAGGGAGGTCGTCCGGCACGTCGGCGAGGTCCTGCGGGTCGAGGCGTGTGAGTGGCATCTCGTAGATGGGATCGCCCCAGGCATCGTCTGGGCGCCGGGCATAGTGGCGAGACAGCAAGCTCAGGCCACGGCTCACCCACGCTGCGTCCGCGCGGAACCGCTCGAGGAGCTTCAGCGCCCAAAGGGCCCGCAGGGGGAAGCCAGCCAGGGTGAAGTAGTCGGCGCAGCTCTTGATGACCTTCAGGCCCCGGGCGGCCTCGCCCAGGTCGACCAGCAACTCACCCGCCTCAACCCTCAGGCGAAAGTCGAGCGGCGTGCGACGCAGCTGCGCCAGGCAGACCCGGAGCGCCTGCTGTCGTTCCGCGCGCATGCTGTCTTCGAGGCTCACGCCACCCTCCCCACGTTCCGCCACATCGGGCCACGACTTGTCTGCGTCAGGCGACGACGCGGCCGAGCTGGCACGATGGGTTGGGCGCGCCATCGCCCGGAGAGTCCCGCGCAGCCGACAAGACCAACGTGACGCGTCTTCGCGTCGATTCTACCGCCTCGCCCGTCGGGGTGCGAACTTCCGCCCGCTCGCCGCGCGGCCCCTCGGGGGTCTGCGAAGCGGCCTCGTTGGCGATGACGCCGCGGCTGGGCTCCGACCGTCAGCTGGCCATCTGGAGTCTGCACCTGGTGCCGCCACGAGCCGGCCTCACCAGCGCCCGCACAGCGGGGTCGGCATGCGGGCCCGACAGGCTGTCGGGCCCTGTACAGGCTGCTGCGAAGGCCCTGACGATCTCGCCTACCGCTGGTGCCAGACACGGGACTCTCCCCGCGCCGCACACTCGAACAGGTCGGGATCGCCGTCCCCATCCCAGTCGCCCACGCCGAAATCCGTGGTGGCGATGCTCAACGGCTCAGCGAACGCGTCGCTGGCCTGATGGAAGACGCCGTCGCCATCGTTGAGCAGGATCGCGGACTCAAAGGGCTCAATGGACCCGTCCGCGAAGAGCAGCCCAAAGACGGCCACCGCCAGATCCACATCACCGTCGCCATCCAGATCGGCACCGACCGCTTCAAACACAGGCAGCCGAGGCAAGCCGACGATGCGCTCCGGCGCCTCCTCGAACACGCCGCGCCCGTCGTTGATGTAGACCGCCAGCGCCGGGGTCCCCGGTCGCGAGAAGCCCTCGATGTAGTCCTGCGGCAGGAGCACATCGATGTCGCCGTCGGCGTCAATATCGACCAGCTCGGCGTGGAGCCAGTCGCCCGGATACTGGTCAAAGGGGCTGGGCACCTCTTCGAAGCGGCCGCCCCGGTTCATCAACAGGCGGTTGCTCGCCCCCTAGAACTGCCCGCTGATGTTGTCGACGACAATGACCAGATCGGTGAGGCCGTCTCCGTTGACATCGCCCAGGCCCACGTCGTGATCGTGCACGTCGAGCAGGTCGAAGGGCACTGCGCCAGGCACCTGGGCGATCTGCCCACCGCCCTGGTTGCGCCACAGCTGCTCCGGGCCGAGCGCCGCGTTGTCTTCAGGATCACCGGTCTGCAGCAGGAGCACGTCGAGCAGGCCGTCCCCGTCGGCGTCCAGGAAGTCAGCGTCGTAGCTTGGCCCGCGCGCCGGCCACGCCGGATCGTCCACCAGGCGACCGCCCTCGTTGCGGTACAAGCGGTTCTGCGCGCTCGACAGGTTGGCCACCAGGACGTCCAAGTCCCCGTCGGCGTCGATGTCTCCCAGGCGAGCGTTCATGCCGTTGCCAGAGGGCTCCACCTGTTCAGAAGCGAAGCGCCCACCGGGTCGCCCCCGGTGCAGGCCGACCGGCTGCTCGACCTGCCCAATCCCGCCGATCGCGCCATTCGCGGTCACAAGGTCGAGCAGCCCGTCGCCATCCATGTCCGCTGCCGAGACGTCGTTGCAGTCGCCGACCGCCCGGAGCCCGCTCTCGCCTGTCCCGTCCTCGAAGCGGCGGTACTCGAACGCGCCCGAGAGCACGACCCCTCGTCCGTCGGCGTTTCGTACCTCCACGTCCACGGGCCCATGGGGGCCGGCGGGGGTCCGCACGGCCCAGCGGGTGGTGTCACTCTGGCGCGCGTCCGCGACCCGGGCCCCGCCAATCCGAACGGTCAGGCCCGCCCGCAGGTCGACGCCGGTGAGGCTGAGGTTCGCGTACCCAGGGACCAGGCCGTGGGGGGGCGACAGCCGTGGCGCGACGTAGGTCACCGCCGCCTCTCGCTGGGCCTCGGTGCCGTCCGCCCGACTCGCCACGCGGACCGTCGCCGGGCCCTCTGCTCCGGCCGGCTCGACCGCGAAGATCTGTGCATCGCAGCCGTCAGGGCTCAGCTGAACGCGCACCTGCTCCGCCGGCGAGTCCCCAAAGAACACCTGGCTGTCTGCCGAGAAGTCGGCCCCCTCGATCACCACCCCCAGACCACCCCACACCGGCACTTCGGGGGGATCGACCGCGTCGATCACCGGCTGCACGCCGTACACAAGGATGTCGTCGTTCCGCGACGCGCGGCCATCGGGGTTGACGACCTGAACCCGCACAGGCCCGGCTGCGCCAGGCGGCGCACGGACGACGACGCGGGTACCATCGGGCGTGACCGACAGCACCTCGGCCTCCACACCGTTCAGCCGCACGACGACGTCGGGGGAGAAGTTCTCACCCACCAAGGTGGTGTCGCCACCGCCGCAGCGGGAGGTGACGCCGGGCTCAGCGGCGAGCACCTCCGGAGCGCCCAGGAAGGTGAAGGGCAGCGGCGCCGTCGCGACCTGGCCGTCGGGGTTGTACCACCGCACGTCCACCGCCCCGGCGACGCTGACCGGCGTCACGACCCACGCCCGCTGCGCGTCACCGCCTGCGGACTCGACCCGCAGCACCTCCCCTGCGCGGCGCCCGAACCACACCGTACCCGGCTGGCGCAGCCCAGCCCCCGTGAGGGCCAACAGCGATCCGCCCAGGTCGGGGCCCTGGCCTGGCAGGAGGCCCTCAAGTGAGGGCGGCGGCCAGCGGGTGAACCTGGCCTCGCCAGAGCGCTGGCCATCGGGGTTCTCCAGCGTGATCGAGAGCGGCCCGGCCGGCCCGGCCGGCACCACGACCGCGACCCGGTCGGGCCCTTGCCACTCGGTGGCGATCGCGGTCGGCGGGTCCCCGAGCCAAGCCACGGACCCGGGCCGGAGGTCAGCGCCTGTCAGGGTCACGACGGTGTCGCGCGCCGTCCAGCCCTCGGCAGGATCCAGGCGGAGCACCCGTGGCGGCGCATCGTACTGGAACGCCACCGGCAACACCGCCCGCTGTCCCCGGCTCTCCACGACGACCTCAGCGGGCCCAGGCTGTCCAGGCGGCGCCTGGATCTCGAGCAGGTGCGGTGAGACGACGCGGACACCAGCCGCGGCTCGGCCTGCGAACCAAGCCTGCGAGTCGGCCGCAAACCCGTCGCCCCGCACCACGATCCAGGTGTGCCCCGTCGCAGGCCCGCTGACCGGCGCCATGTCCGTCGCGCTGAGGCTGCGGGCCTGCCCAAGCTGCCACTCGACCGCGGCCTCCGGGGCCCCCGCCGGCCACCAGGCCACCTGCCCCTCGTCGTCCTCGACCCGAAGGACCGCGCGCAGCGAGGTGCCCAAGGGGAAGGGAGGCGCCGGCCAGCGAACCGTCCAGTGATCCCCCGCTCGACGCAGCGCAAACTCGACGCAGGCCGCCGGTGCACGGTCGACCGGCTCAAGGCCAGCGTCTGGTGCATCGGGCGCCGTCGCGTCACGCGCCGTTGCGTCGGTCGACGTCGCGTCGGCGCCGCCGACCGCAAGGTCTGATCCGGCGTCGGTCGGCTGGCCAGATCGCGGGGGGGGCGCAGGGAAGCCAGCGGCACACGGCCCCGCGAGGTTGACCGCCCCCCCAGCGCCTACCACTGCCACGCGCAGGACCACCTCGGCCCCACCGGATCCGCCCCGCACAAGCGCCGTCGCCGCATAGGGGCCGGACAGGTCGTCCCCCCCGGGGGCGAAGCTGACATCAACGATCTGCAGTGGATCCGCGCAGCCCAAGAAGAGGCCCGCGAAGAGGAGCGGCCAGAGGGCCGCGTGGGCGGTCGAGGACCGACGCGCCCTGCGCACCTTACTCCTCGCCGAAGCCCTTCTCGGGCTCGGCGGTCAGCGCGATGAACAGCACGGCGCCGACGAGGACAGCGACGCCACCCGCCACGAGCAGGCCGGTCTTGGACCCCGACACCAGCCGGACGTTGCCGGTCGCGATCTCGTCGCGACCAAGCAGCAGGTCCTCATCGGGGGCGACCATCTGGGCGCCAGTGAGCGTAAAGTTGAACGGCGACACCGCGTGGTAGACCCCACCGGTGGTCGTGACGCCGACCTTGGTGTTCTCAGAGACGACGACCGCTTCGCCCTCGTCCGTGGTCAACTCAACGGTGTTGCTGGTCCCGCCCTCTTGCACCTTCGCCATCTCGTCCAACGAGACGTTGTAGGTGTTGTAGCAGCCGAACTGGACCGAAAAGATCAGCGCGAGCGCGCTCGCGAGCAGCTTGCGGAGCATTTGTTCCACTACCTCCGATGCCAGGACCGTAAACGTAAGGTGCACAACATACCGGAGCGCAGCAGGGCACGAAAGGGCAATGCGTTGCCCACGAGCGCCAGCCGCCCTCCGACCGGGAGACGGTGTACCACGCACGCTCGCTCAGCGGCACTTTCCCGCGCTCGCGGGCTTCCTTGCGGCCCCATTGGGCCTCTGATAATGTCGCCGCACTTCCGCCCGGCGGTGAAACACGTTGCCCCCTGGGCGGCTCGCAGCCGTTCGGAACGGGCGCCATCCAGGGGTTGGCATGCACGCTTGCCCGAAATGCAGCCACGAGTTCGAGGGGCAGCCCAACTTCTGCCCTGCCTGTGGTGCATCCCTCACATTCGACCACGCGCACGAGGCCGACGGCCTGATCGGGCGCATCATCGGTGGGGCCTATCTGGTCGAGGCCTTGATCGGTGAGGGCGCCATGGGCCGGGTGTATCAGGCCACCCAGACCCAGCTGCGCAAGAAGGTCGCGCTCAAGATCCTGCGCTCGAACTTGGTCGCCGATACGACGGTGGTGAAGCGGTTTGAGCGCGAGGCGCTGGCCGCCAGCCGCCTGAACAACCCGAACTGCATCTCGATCTTCGGTTTCGGTCAGGAGGACGACGGCGATCTGCTCTGGATGGCCATGGAGTTCATCCAGGGTCGCGATCTGGGCACCATGATCGCCGAGGAGTCCCCGCTCTCGATTCAGCGGGTCGTTCGGATCATGAGCCAGGTCTGTGACGCCCTCGATGAGGCGCACTCGGCCAACGTCATCCACCGCGATCTGAAGCCGGCAAACGTAGTCGTCTTCAACCACCGCCACACGAAGGACTTCGTGAAGGTGCTGGACTTCGGGATCGCGAAGATCACCGATCCTGGCGAGGACTACCAGCCGCTGACCCGCGACGGGATCGTGTGTGGCACGCCCGCCTACATGAGCCCTGAGCAGGTGCAGGGCTTCGAGCTGGACAACCGCTCGGACCTGTTCAGCCTCGGCATCATCCTCTACCAGACGCTGACGGGGCAGCTCCCCTTCTTCGCCGAGTCTGCTGTTGAGGTGGCGACCAAGATCGTCATCGAGGAGCCGACGCCGCCCTCCAAGGTGCGCTCGGACTGGACGTACCCGCCCGAGCTCGAGGCCGTGGTGCTCCGGCTGCTCTCGAAGAACAAAGAAGACCGGTACAAGAACGCCTTGGCGGTGAAGGCCGACCTGCAGGCCTGCGTGACGACCTTGCAGAACCGGCGGGACGCCTCTCTTGATCTGGCGCCCGACGAGCTGGCCGAGCTGATGGCCGACGCCGACGCTCAGATGGAGGGCGCGGCCACCCTGCAGCTCTCTACGGACGTGATCGCGCGGGCCATGGCAGCCGAAGCCCTGTCCGCCGCCGACACCCCCGTGGTGGCGTCGGGCCCCCGGGTTGACGCTCGCTCAGCCCCTGCACCGGTGACGCCCGTACGGCGGGCCGACCCCGGCCCGAACACCGACAAGGTCGGCCAATTCCGTCCCGCCACCGTCGGCCCGACCTCCGCCCGCCTCGACGCGTCTCGCAAGCGCCAGGCGCCCCTGTTTGCTGGCCTGGCAGCCCTGGGCGCCGTGGTCGCAGCGGTTGCCTGGTGGATGTTCAAGGGCGGCTGACCGCTCAGCGCCCTCGCCGTACAGCGGCCCGCCCAAGCACGCCGACCCCGCTCAGCCGCGGCTGCCCCGCTGGCGCCGCGGCCGTAGTCCAGCCGCAGCGGTGGCACCTCGGGCCGATCGGCCTGCCCCGCGGACCTCAGTCTTCCGCGACGAAGACCTCATACGCCGGCCAACCCGCAGCCCCCGCACGCAGCGCCGCCTGCAGCCCTTCGGCGGCCGCCCACGCCATGGACTCGCCCGCAGGCGTCGCCATCATCTGCGACGCGATCATGGCCGCCGCGTCGCAGCTGTCGTCGATCACGCGGCGGCGGGCGACCACCACAGGCACGGCGCCCAGGCACACGTCGATGAGCTGCCGCCCCGGTCGCCCCACCACCGGGCCCGCGATCATCAGCCCCTCGACCTGCGCGTCTCGCAGGGCATCGGCGAGCTGCGCGAAGCCGATCGGGGGCCCATCGGCGGACAGCGACACGCCCTGTGCGTGGATCCGCCCGACCAGGTAGACCACCCGAGCGCCCTGGAGGGTCGCGCTCAAGGCGCTGGCCGCCAGATCCGCGCCGTGGCGGAGCTCGGCGGTCAGGCGGGGATCGCTCGCGAGGCGCAGCTCGCTGGCCGTGACGTCGTCCCCGAGCACGCGCAAGACGTCACCGGCCGACACCCGCGGCGCGCGCGCCCCCTTGCCCGGCCGGGTCATCACCCACTGCAGCGCGTCGCCGAACAGCCCACCCCCGGGCGGGTGCGCGAAGGCCCCGAAGGCGCTGATGACCACTCGGTCCAGGCTGGCCAGGGCGTCCGCGAAGGGCCCGAGAGCAGCCTCACCCAAGGCCGTGGCCGCTCGACCGAGCGCCGGACCGTGGTCCCCATCGTCAAGCAGGCCTTGCACCCTCGATACGCGGTCGCCCAGTGAGCGCCGATCGAGCGAGAGCCGGTGGATGACGGGCCCGGCCTCCGTGCTGAGGCACCCGAAGACGGCCTCATCGAGGACCGCATACTCCAAGCGCGCCTCGGTCAGACGCGCCCCCGTGGGCGCACAGAGCGTGAGCTCGTCCAGCTCGTCGTCGAGGGGCAGCGGCCCTTCCGCGCCGGCCGCGAGGTGGCGCCGCAGCGCGTCCATCGCCGCGACGACAGCGCCGTCGCCCAAGAAGCGGGTGCGGTCAAACCACCCGCCCTGCCGCCGTCGCCAGCCCCAGAGCAGCCGACGGGCGGTCGCCGGCCGCGCCTCAGCGACCAGGTGGCACGGATCGACCGCGCCCACCGCCCCCAGCAGGTGGTCCCACCGCCCCCGCCCGAGCGGCCGCAGGGGGCAGCCGAAGGTGTCGGCCAGCTGTCGCAAGTAGGCGTCGGCGCGGCTCTGGTCCCCCGAGGTGCGCAGTCGATCCGCCAGCCGGACCTCGGCCAGCTGCCGGGCCGGCCCAGCCGCCGCCTCGCGGGCCAGGGTCGCCAGCCGATCAACGGTGAGGTCGCCCTCACCCAGCGTCAGCGCCGCGACCAGCGCGGCCTCGGGCTGGGACAGGCGACGCGCGGCCTCAATGGCACGCACCGCGGCCTCCGCATCGCCCTCGCGGGCCCCCGTCAGCTCAACCTCCAGCAGACTCCAGGCCACCGCCTCGGGCCGGCAGGCAGGGCGCGCCTGAGCGATGGCGTCTCGCGCCGCCTCCAAACCGACCGGTACGGCCTCGGCAGTGCGCCGCAGGCCCGCGAGGGCGCGGGCGGCGGCGAGGACCAGGTGCCCCTCTCCCGCCAGCACCCGCGCGTCGATGGCCGCCAGCCGCTCGTCCGCAGGGGACGGCTCCACCATGATGGGCAGCGACTGCTGCGCCGCCTCTCGATAGAGCGGAGCCGCGGCCTCACGTCGCCCGGCGCGCTCTGCCAGCTCCGCGGCCAACAGCCGCACCTCAACGCGCAGGGTCGCGCCACGCAGCGCGTCGCGCCGGGTGCGCTCCAGGCTGGCGCTGACCTGGGCGTGCGCGTGGGGCAGATCACCAGCCGCCCGCCACGCCGCCGCGGCCAGCAGCGCCATCTCGGCCTCCGCTTCGACGTCGGCGGCGCGTCCGCTGCCCCGCTGGGTCCGTGCGTCGACCCGGGCCCACCAGTCGGTCAGCAGGGTGCGCACCTCGGCCCAGTGCAGGGCCGACAGGTGCTCCGCGCCCGCGACCTGCTCCAGGGCGGCCGCGATCCGGCCGTGCAGATCCGCCCGCGCCCGCAGCCCCGCCTCCCGTGGCAAGCCCGGCAGGTAGTCCAGCCGATCGGGCAGCGGCGCTTGCTCGATCGCCGCCAGGGCCAGGCTCCACACCGTGGCCTGGGCCGTCGAGGCCATCAACGCCACCTCGAGGGCGCTGACCACCGCCGGGTACTGCTTGAGGACCTCGCCGCGCCGCCACGCGTCGCGGGCCGCGGCCTCGGCCCCTGGCAGCTCCCCTGCGCTGCCCGTTGGGCCGAGCACGCTGCGGGCGCCCTTCAACCACACCGGCGCGTCGGGCTGCCCCCAGGTGAGGCGCACCGCTGCCGCAAGCAAGGCGGCGCTGACCGGCGCGGACACCGAGGCCAGGGCGTCCGCGTCTGGCAGCCGCCCGCAGGTCCACTCACCCAAGGGGACCGCGCGGCGGGGCGCGGTCCGCTCGTGGGCGAGGAGGCGCACGGTCTCTGCGACCTCGTGATCGATCCCGGGCACTGCGCCGCTGAACAGCCGGCCCAGGCCGTCGGCCACCTGACGGGCCACAACCGACTCCGCCGGGGCGTCCATCAGCTGCTGCATCAACCCGCCCAGCAGCCGGTTGGCGCCCGGCCCGTCCGCCGCCCCCAGCGCCGCCAGGAGGCGGTTGTGCTGGATGGCCAACAGCCCATCCACGAAGCCGTGGCGGTGATACTCGTCGGCCAGCCCCTCATACAGGGCCTCGGCGTCGCTCCAGGCACCCTGCGCCAAGGCGTCGTGGGCCTGCGCCTTCTGTCGATCGTAGCCGCGCAGATCCATCAGCTCACCTCGCCTGGCTGTTGTGCCTGGCGGGCTCGCAGCCGCGCCGCCTCGCCGCCTCGCCCCACCAGCTCGTAGACCCGGGCCAGCTCGCCGAGCAGGGCGCCGTCATCCGGGGCGCGCTGCACGGCAGCCTCATAGTGGCCCACCGCGCCCGGCAGATCCCCGGTCGCCTCCGAGAGATAGGCCAAGGCGCCAGCCGGGAGCGGATCCGCCGGAAGGCGCTCCCGCGCCTCGACGAAGGCCCCCCACGCCGCCTCCAGCTGGTTGGCCTGGATCAGGCTCTGGCCCAAGGCGACCCACGCGGCGCCGTCTTCCGGGCAGAGGGCGAGGTAGGCCTGCCAGAGGCCGATGGCCTCCTGCGGCCGGTCCGTCGCCCGACGCCGCGCGCCCTCTCGATAGATGACGGCCATCTCACGCAGGCTTGGCACCAGGATCGGCCGCACCCCCAGGGCCGTGCCGTCCAGGCCACGCCGGCGGCCGCGCCGCGCCTTCTCGCGGACCACCTCCCGCACATCGGGGGCAGCCGCGGGGGGGGTGACGGCCAGGCGCCGCGTGTCGACCAGATCGGGCGCCTCGGCAGACGCCTCGGCGACCACCGAGTCCTCGGGCGACGCGGGCGCCTCAAAGTGAAACTGGCCCAGCCGCGGGGCGTCCGGATCCATCGGCGGGGGGGCCTGCACCTGCTCGGCGACCTCGGCGGTCGGCTCGACCGCCGGCGTCGGCTCATCCTCGACCGTGGTCAGGCTCCGCTCGGTTCGGCTCTTCCAGAATCGCCACGCCACGCGCCTGCTCCGTTCGCCTCGCCCTCGCGGGCTGGATGGTTGAGACCGCCGCGTCGCCCCTGCCGACCGGCGGCAGGATTGAACACCACGGGATCGCAGGTTGACAACCCCGAACCTCTCTTGTTCCGCGGGCTTGTGCGACGTAGCATCGCCCGATTCTCAAACTCGGAGCGTCCCCATGTCCGCGCCCCTGAACCCTGCCCCTCTGGTTGAACTCGCGACCGCGTACTGGGGCAGCGCGACCCTGATCGCGGCCATCCGCCTGGATGTCTTCACCGCCCTCGCGGCAGCCCCGCTGTCGGCCGCGGAAGCCGCGGCGGCGCTGGAGACCGATCCGGTCGCCCTCGACGCGCTCCTCTCCGGCCTGGCCGCGCTCTCCCTCGTGCAGAAGGACGGCGACAACCGCTTCCGCAACAGCGATCTGGCGGACGCCTTCCTGGTCACGGGTCGTCCGGGGTGCCTCGGCCCCGCCCTGCTCTACAACGGCGACGTGTATCCGCTGTGGGCCAAGCTGCACGACGTGGTGCGCACCGGGGACGTCACCCGCGCGCCCGAGCAGTACCTGGGCGACGACACGTCGCGGACCCGCAACTTCGTCTACGGCATGCACCACCGCGCCCTGGGCGTCGGCCGCGCGGTCGCGCAGTGCATGGACTTCACCGGCCGCAAGCGCCTGGCCGACATCGGCGGCGGCCCGGGCACCTACGCGAGCCTGCTGACCGCCAAGACGCCAGGCCTCACGGCCGACGTCCTGGATCTGCCGGCCGTTGTGGAGATCGCCACCGAGATCGTGGCGCAGATGGGCGCGAGCGAGCAGGTCACCTGCCGGCCCTTCGACTACTACACCGACACCCTGTCGGGCCCGTATGACGCCGCGCTCATCTCGGGGGTCCTCCACCGGGAGCAGCCGCCGCAGGTGCAGGCCATGTTCGCCAACGTCGCGCAGGCGCTGAGCCCTGGCGGGGTGCTCTACCTCAGCGATGTGATGCTGGACGATGACCGCACGGGCCCGCTCTTCGGCACCATGTTCGCGCTGAACATGCGCGTGCTCGCGCACGACGGGCGGTGCCACTCGGTGGCTGAGCAGACGGCCTGGCTCAATGACGCTGGCTTCGACGTGACGGACACCTTCCGGCTGCCGGCGCCGATCCACTACACGGTCATCCGCGCCGAGAAGCGCTCGTGAGGGTGCGGCTCGCGGCCGCGATGGCCCTCACCCTGCTCGCAGGCTGCACGAAGGGGCGCGATCCCTACCCCAACGCCCCCGTGGACGCCGCGGTCCGTCCGGTGGATGCGGCGCCGCTGACGGTGGTGGATCGCGGCCTCCAGGCGGCAGGCAGCCCGTCGGCCGCCGGCGCCCCGAAGGCGCCCGGCGACTTCGAGAAGCTGTCGAAGGCCGCTGAGCAGGGCACGCCGGTCAAGCAAGCGGGCGCGCCGCCCATCGAGCGCCTGGACGCGCACCGCGTCCGCGTCGGGAAGGTGCTGGTGGATCGCACCCGGGGGCGGCTGGAGGTGCCCGGGCGGGTGAACATGACCGAGGGCATCCTCGAGTACTTCGCCGTGTCCACCAACGGGAAGCTCCACGAGTCGGTGCTCGAGGTCTTCGCCGAGCCCAGCCACATCCACCTGGGGCTGATCCTCATGGGGCTGGAGACCGCGCGCTGGGATCGCTCAGATCCGATGAAGCCGCCCAAGCTCCTGGCGCGCGGCGGAGAGCTGCGGGTGTTCGTCGAGTTCACAGACCCCAAGACCGGCAAGCCAGCCCGGCTGCCAGCGGAGACCTGGCTCTACAACCGCCAGAAGCGGGCGTCGCCGCCGCCCCTCGCCTGGTTCTTTCACGGCAGCACGTTCTGGAACGGGCGCTACACCGCCGACAGCGATCGCAGCTTGCTGGCGCTGATCCCCGACGAGACGGCCGTGATCATGACGGACGGCGAGTTCGGCAACCCGTATCAAGGGGACGGGCTGGGCTTCGAGGTGCACACAGCGGTGATCCCGCCGAAGGACACCGCGCTGGTCATGACCCTCGAGAAGCACACGCTCGTGCCCGACGCCAAGGGGCGCACCCTGCCCGGCTCGAAGCTGCCGATGGTGGCGCCTCGCCCCATCGCGACCCCCCTCAAGTCCACCGCGCCCCCCGCCAAGTAGCGCTTGGCCAGCGGGGGCGCCTCCACAGCGGTGGGTGGACCGCCGCAGCCACCGCTCACGTGGCGTAGAACCACCGACCCACCAGCCGACCCGGCACCAGCAGCGCAACCGCCACCGCCGCAGCCCACAGCGCGCCAGCGGCCGCTGCGAGCACAGCGTTGACCATCGCGATGCCGAAGATGCCGGCCATGACGCCCCCCCGGATGGACTGCGCGCCCGGCGTCAGCCACGCCCGCCGCAGGGGCCGCGCCAGCCACGCGAGGGGCACCACGACGGCGGCCGAGGCGGCGGTCACCGGCAAGATCCCCATCAGGGGCCAGGCACCTGGGAGCGCCGCGGTGACCGCCATGCCGACCAGGGGCTTGGCGACGGCTCGCCGCGTGGCGCCATCGACCTCGTGCCGCGACAGGAAGGTCAGCGACGCCACGTAGAGCGCGGTGCCGGCGGGGAGCGCCCAGATCAACCACGTCCACTGCGCCACGGGCAGACAGGCTGCGCCGATCAGCGCGTTGCCATACCGACAGGCGCCCATGGTCAGGGGCCCCATCAGGCTGTCTTTGAGCGCTGCGTTGTAGGCATAGGTGGCCGCGATGGTCGCCGCGACGGCGCCCACGGCCGTCCAGCTGAGGGTCGCCGCCAGCCCCAACGCCAGCCCTTGCAGCGACAGGACGAGCGTCCACGCGGCCCCCACCGAGACCCGGCCCGAGGGCAGCGGCCGCCCGGGGCGTTCCTGGCGGTCGACGGCGAGGTCGAACAGGTCGTTCGCCGCCATGCCCGCACAGTAGCTGGCCGCGCTGGCGACGAGGAGCGTGAGCGCGACAGGCACCGACAGCGCAGCGCCAGCCATCGAAGCCAGGGCGAAGCCCGCCAGCACATCGGCTGGCGCGGTGAACACGGCAGGCAGTCGGATCAACTCAAGGTAGGGGCGCAGGCGGGTCATGGCGGATTACGCTCGGGTGCTCGGGTCGCAGAGGGGGTGGCCGCAGGATGCTGTCACCCGGGGGGCCGTCGCTCAGCCCGCTGAGGGGAGCAGCGGCGAGAGCACCGCAAACGCCCGGGCAGCGGCCGCGTCAGCGCGGTGGCTGCAGGTGTAGAGCTCGACGGTCACGCAGCGGTCGTAGCCGTGGGCCGCCAGCCGCTGGATGAGTCCAGCGAAGTCCACGTCGCCCTCACCCGGGATGAGGTGGTGGTGCTTTCGGCCGCGGATGTCTTCCAGGTGCACGTTCCAGATCCGCCCGGCCAGCTGGTCGATGGAGTGGAGCGGGTCTTCGCCTGCGCAGATGGCGTGGCCGAGGTCGAGGTTGACCCCCAGCCGCGGGTGGCCGACCGCAGCGATCATCTGCTGTACCTCTGCCGCGGTCTCGACCAGCAGGCCCGGCTCTTAAACTGGCGGCGGCGCTCTGTCTCGCCGCCCTGCCCGTTTCGGGCGACATGGCCTATATTACCTGCCAGAACGGAGATGCCCTGAGCCTCT
>JAUHVS010000854.1 GCA_030424955.1 bacterium
GGTCATCGTGGTGGTCGGCATCATGAACACCATGTGGATGACCGTGCGGGAGCGCACCCGCGAGGTCGGCACCCTGCGGGCCATCGGCATGCGCCAGCGCGGCGTGCTGGTCATGTTCGTGTTCGAGGGCGTGGCGCTGGGGCTCTCGGCGAGCGTCGTGGGCGCCACCGCAGGCGCGCTGATGGCCTGGTGCATCGACCTGTGGAGCCCGCAGGTGCCCATGGAAGCTTTTCAGATGGTTTTGATGAGCGATCGCCTGCACTTGCAGGCCGGCGTGCTCGACGCAGTGAACGCGGTGGCCGTCATCACGGTCATCACGACGTTGGCGGTGCTCTTCCCAGCGTGGCGCGCCGCCCGCCTGCGACCTGTCAACGCCATGCACCACGTGGGGTGAACACCATGCGACGCCGACCCTCGACACCCGCCCTGACCCACCGTGGCCGCGGCCCGCTGTGTACGCTGGCCTTCGCCCTCCTGTGGGCCGTCGGCCCGGCGGCCGCCCAGCCGGCAGCCCCCACGAGCGCCGTCGCCTCAGCGGCCACGCCTGCGCCGGCCACCGTCACGCCCCTGGCCGGCCCCCTCGACGCGCCCACCATGCAGGCCCTGCTGGCGCGCATCGACGGGCGCCAGAAGAACACGGGCGACTTCAAGGCCAAGGCCTACATCGAGCAGCGCGAGAAGAACAAATCAGACCTCGTCTACGACACGGTCTATTACCGCCACGATCAAGACGACAAGTTCATGATCCTCTTCCTCGAGCCCCGCACCGAGGCCGGCAAGGGCTACCTGCGCATCGAGAAGAACTTATGGATGTATGACCCCACCGTGGGCAAGTGGGAGCGGCGCACGGAGCGGGAGCGCATCGGCGGCACCGACTCGCGGCGCAACGACTTCGACCCCGACGCCTACGCGACCGACTACACCCACACCTACGTGGCCCAAGAGACCCTGGGCCGCTTCACCGTGCACCACCTGGCGCTGGCCGCGAAGCCGGGCACCGATGTGGCCTTCCCGCAGCTTGAGCTGTGGATCGACGCCGCCACCGAGAACGTGCTGAAGGTGCAGGAGAAGGCCCTGAGCGGCCGGCTGATGCGCACGCTGTACTACCCGAAGTGGAAGCGCATCTTCAGCGAGTCGAAGCAGGACCACGTGTACTTCCCCGAAGAGATCCGCATCTTCGACGAGGTCGAGAAGGGCAACCGCACCACGGTGCTGCTGCGCGACGTGGATCTGCGGGCGCTGCCCACCAACATCTTCACCAAGGCCTGGCTGGAGTCGAAGAGCCGGTGAGCCGCCCCCTGGCCCAGCGCCCCGCCCACCCATGGGCGTTCGGTCAGCGCCATACGCCCCCGCGGCGGTGGGCTGGCTGGCTCTTCATCCTCGCGCTGGCCCTCCCGGCAATCGCGGCGGCGCAGGCCGACGACGAGGCGGCGCGGGAGGCCGCGCTGTTCGGCGCCTCAGCCCCCACACCCAGCCCAGCCGCCCCACCGCCTGCCACCCCGCCCCCTGCCGCTGCCAGCCCAACCAACGGAGCCCCCGTTGACGTGGGCCCGGCTGATGGGGGCCCGGCCGCTGATCCCGAGGCCGCTCGGGAGGCCGCCCTGTTCGGCGACCCCGCCCCGAACGCGGGCACCTCGGCCCCCGGCGGCGCCACCCCTGCGGCGGGCCCACGGCCCGAGGCGTCCCGCGAGGACGCCCTGTTCGGCCCCGCCGCCGGCGCCGCGCCCGCCGCGGGCGTCACCCCCACGGTGACCGCGCCCCCGCCCCGGCCCGACTTCGCCCGCACCCTGACCGTGGGCGGGCGCCTGTGGCTGCGCACCGACGCCTACCTCTTCGACGACACCGCCCTGGCCGAACAGACCCTGCAGATGCCCAACCTGCTGGACGTCTACCTGGACGCTCGGCCCGCCGACCGGGTGCGGGCCTACGCGCGGTTCCGGCTGACCTACAACCCCATGGGCACCGACGATCCCGCCCCCGGTGATCTGTACGCCACGCCGCTGACCCAGTGGCAGATCGACCAGCTCTGGCTGAAGTGGGATTGGGACCGCCGGGCCTTCTTCACCGTGGGCGCGCAGCCCGTTCGCTGGGGCACCGGCCGGCTGTGGAACCCGACGGACGTGCTCAACCGCAGCCGCCTCAACCCCTTGACCCCCATCGACTTTCGTACCGGTGTGCCCATCGCCCGGGTGCGCCTGCCCGTCGAGCTGATCGGGGGGGCGGTGGAGCTCATCGGCGACCTGGGCGACGCGCAGGCCCTGGGCG
>JAUHVS010000855.1 GCA_030424955.1 bacterium
CAAGGTCTACAGCCAGGTACTGCTGGAGCGCGGCTACCACAGCCTGTTCTTCCCCGGCGGCACCCGGTCGCGGGCGGGGTTCGTGGAGCAGAAGCTGAAGCTGGGGCTGCTGGGCAGCGCCCTCGCCGCGCTGGCGGAGCGGCGCCACCGGGGCGACGACCGCCCGGTGTTCGTGGTGCCCGTCACCATCAACTATCCGCTCGTGCTCGAGGCCGAGACCCTCATCGAGGACCACCTCAAGGAGTCCGGGCAGGCGCGCTACATCATCGAGGACGACGAGTTCAGCCGCATCGGCCGCATCAGCCACTACGCGCTGAAGGTGATGGGCCTCGAGACGACGATGGTGATCCGCTACGGCCAGCCCCTCGACGTGTTCGGGAACCACATCGACGAGGCGGGCCGGAGCATCGGCCCCACGGGCCACGTGGTGGATCCGGCGCGCTACCTGGAGCGGGACGGGCGCCCGGTCGTGGACCCCGATCGCGACGCCGAGTACACCCGCCAGCTTGGCCGGCGGGTCGGGGCGGCGTTCCTGAGCGAGACCGTGCTGCTGCCCACCAACCTGCTGGGGTGGCTGCTCTTCCAGCGGGAGCGCGCCATGGCGCCCCACCTCGACCTCTTCGCCCTGCTGCGCACCACGAGCGGCGACCGCCACGATCGCGCCGAGATCTGCGCGGCCCTGGAGCGGCTGCGGGCGCACCTGGTGCGCATGGAGGCGGCCGGCCGGGTGCGGCTCGATCCGCTCGTGCGCAGCGGCTCGGTGGACGAGATCCTCGATGACGCAGCGGCCACCTACGGCATGTACCACGTGCACGCGGCCATCGAGCGGGCAGGGGACAGCCTCGTCGTGCGTGATCCCAAGCTGCTGTTCTACTACGGCAACCGGATGGCCACCTGGACCGATGAGCTGATCGAGGCGGTGCAGCCATGAGCGCGTGGACCATCATCGGAGACGGCACCTGGGGGCGCGCGCTGGCACGGCGCATCGCGCTGAGCGGCCACACGGTCAGCCTGGTCGGCTTGAAGGCCAGCCGCCGCAAGCTGCCGGACGGGGTCACCTTCACCACCGACGGGGTCGCGGCGCTGGCGGGCTGTGAGCGGGTGCTCATGGCGCTACCCGCCGAGGCCGTCGAGGCCAGCCTGTCTGCGCTGGCGCCAGCCCTGGGCGGCCACCACCGGGTGCTCACCACCGCCCGCGGCCTCACCCCGGACCAGCACCGGCGCGCCAGCGAGGCGGTGCTGACCCTCACCTGCGTGCGCCAGGTGGCGGTGCTGGCGGGCGCCGCCGACGCCAAGGCCCTCGACAGCCACCAGCCGGCCGCGCTGGTGGTGGGCTCGCCCTTCACCCGCTGGGCCGAGGAGATCCAAGAGACCCTCGCGGGCAAGCGCCTGCGGGTCTACACCAACCCCGACGCCATCGGGGTCGAGCTGTCCAACGCGATGGCGGGCGTCCTGGCGGTGGCCATGGGCGTGGCGCGGGCGCTGGGCGTGGGGGCGGCCACCGAGGCGACGGCCCTCACCCGGGCGGTGGCCGAGATGGACCGCGTGGTGCAAGGCCTCGGGGGGCGGGCGGGCACGGCGCAGGGCCTCGCGGGGCTCGGCGCGCTGACCACCTACGTCTTTGAGGGCAGCGGCGCGGGCTTCAGCACCGGCATGGCCATCGCGATGGGCGAAGCCGGCGACCTGCTCAAGCGCGAGCCCGAGCTGGTGGAGGCCACCCGCACCTTGAGCGCGCGGGCCGCCACCCACCGCCTGCGGGCGCCGATGCTGGATGCGGTGAAGGGGATGGTGCTCGGTGAGCTGTCAGCCAAGGACGCCCTGAGCACCCTGATGAGCCGGGCCGCCCGGCCGGAGTAGCCGGCCAGCCCTGGCTGAGCGAGCGGCCGCGGCCAGCGGGGAGGCCCGCGCAGGGCCCGCCCGCCGAGTCTGCTAGAAGTCCGGGAAGATGTTGTCGCGCATCAGCTTGATCGGGCGCCCCGCGCCCATCAGCGCGTTCTCGGTCACCCGCATACCGCGGCCGTCGAAGTCGTGGATCTTCGGCGAGCCGCCCAGGCCGCTGTCCAGCACCAGCACACCCGTGTCGTGCACCACCAGCGAGACGCCGTCCTCGATCTCACCGGCGGGCACCAGCACCTGCTCCAGATCAGGGGTGACCCGGCCGCTCACCGGCGCCTTGTAGAGCATCACGCCGTAGGCGGCGTCGAGGCCGCCGATCTGGGCGTCCTGCAGGTCCATATATCGGGCGGCGAACCCGGCGCGCGCCG
>JAUHVS010000856.1 GCA_030424955.1 bacterium
GGCGCCCAGCGAGGGCCGTACTCGGTCATGGTGGGCCAGCTCGTCACGCGGGTGGGCTGATCGCTGTCGCCGCCGAGATCGATCAGCATGATGTCGCCGGAGTCGCGCTGCTGAGACGTGTACGCGATGAAGCGCCCGTTCGGGGACCAGGCCGGCTGGCCATCGTTGCCCGGGTTGGTCGTCAGCCACGCGCCATCGGCGAACAGATCGAAGTTCTTCTTCGGTCCGCGGCTGCTGAACACGTAGGGCTTGCTCAACAGCTTCATGTCAGGCGCCCACGAGAACTCGACGACCGGGGCCTTCTTGGTGGCCCCGAGCATCGCCGCCGCTGAGCTGCGGCCGGGCGACACCTCGGCCTCGCCGATCTTCCGGCCGTCCGGCGAGAACTTGACGATCCAAGTCTCACGCTGCTCGCGCTTCGGCTCATAGACATCGAAGGCAAGCTGCTGGCCATCCGGTGACCACCGGGGCGCCTGGCAATGAGCCGAAGGCCGGTCCGCCACCTGGCGCGGCGTGCTCACCTCTGCCAGCGCAGGCGAACCTCCAAGCACCAACCCCATCAGGGCGTAGGAGAATTGTGTCCTCATGGTTCGTCCCTCAGTACCCCAGATCAATATTCGCTCGGTCCGGCTCAGGATCGTTCAGGAGCAGCACGGTGGTCACGACAGCAGCCGCCGCAGCGGCCCCACCGAGGCCCACATACCACCACATGTTCGATCCCCCACCGCCATCGTCACCCGCGACCGACTGCAGGAAGATCGGCACCTCGGCCGGCTCCTGCCCCTCGACGAGGGTGAACTGCACGCCATTCGCGCGGTACTCGCCGTACGGCAAATACACCTGCTTGGGGAGCTTCACGTCCACCGAGCGAAATCGTTCACGGATCGACAAGAAGCGCTGCTTCTTATCTTTGTTGATGATGCCAGTCTTGGCCTCGAAGAAGATGCGCCCTTCGCTGTTCTGCTCCTGCGGATCGCGAACGAACGTGACGCCGCCATAGAGCGCGGACAGCTCCGCGACCAGCTCCGTGGCCGAGCGCTTGTGACGGTCCGTCGACGCCAGCTTGAGCGCTGCGTCGGCCATCTCAAAGGCCTCCTCGAGCAAGAGCAGCTCATACGCTGCCCGCCCCAAGTAGAAGACCGTCCGGAAGTCAGTGGAGCCCCCCGGCATCCTGTAGGCGGCCTTCAGCCGCCCGCGCGCCTGCTTGAACAGCTTCTTGCGCAGGTACAGGATGCCCTGATCGCGGGTGTCTTCCAGGGTCGCACCGGCTTGCGCCAGGGCGACCGTTGGCACGGCGGGCATCGCCACCGTCACCGCGAGGCTGGCCACCAGGGCCATGGCTCTCATGCGTCATCCTCCACGTCTGGCGCTGCTGCCCAGCACGCTACCCAATGGTCAGGGCCGAGCGCCACAGGCGCGGGCCGTTCGGCGCGACACCTCGGCAGAAGCCCACGGGCCCGCGCGACCGGGCAATCGGCCGCAAACACGCACCCACCGTCGCTGGGGCTGAGCGCCGCCTCGGCCTCGACCGGCAGCGGGGCCTCTCGCACCTCGGTGAGGTGCGCCGCGTGCAGCAGCCGCGCGGTGTACGGGTGGTGCCGCGGATCGCCCAGGCGATCCGCGGGCACCTCCTCGATGATCTGGCCCTTCAGCATCACCAGCACCCGATCCGCGATACGCCGAACGAGGCCGAGATCATGGCTGATCAGCATGTAGGTCATCGACGACTCCTTGAGCCGCCGAAGCAGGTCGATGATCTGCAGCTTGATGGCCGCGTCGAGGCCACTCGTGGGCTCGTCGGCCACAATGAGCTTGGGCTGGGTGGCCAAGATCCGAGCGAGTCCGACCCGTCGGCGCTCCCCGCCTGACAGGCTCTCAGGCTTCTGATCGGCCTTTGCCCACAGCCCAACCCGTTCGAGCAGCCCGGCGATGTGGGCGTCACGGCCCGCGCGGTCGAGGCTTGGCCGATGGAGGCGAAGCGACTCGTGGAGCATCTGGGCGACGGTCATCTTCGGGTGCAGGTTGGCCCGCTGGTTCTGAAAGACCATCTGAAAGTCGCGTCGACGCAGGCGGAGCGCCTTGCCTCGCAGGGCGCGCATGTCGAGGCCATCGAACTCGATCCGACCAGCGTCGGCCGGCGTCAGGCGGAGGAGCACCTTGCCCAAGGTCGTCTTGCCTGATCCTGACTCCCCAATGACCGCGAGGACCTCGCCCCGGCGAATCTCAAAGGACACCGAATCGAGCGCACGGACCTCGTGCCCC
>JAUHVS010000074.1 GCA_030424955.1 bacterium
ATGCTCAGCCGCACCCGCGTGGGCGATCCCGCCGACGCCGACGTGCGCATGGGCCCGCTCTCCACCGCGGCGCAGCTCAAGAGCGCGCAGGCGGGCCTCGCGGCCCTGCGCACCCAGGCCGACGTGGTGTGGGGCGATCCCGACGGCGGCGCGGCCATCAACGGCGGCACGGGCTACTTCATGACCCCGCTGCTCTTGAAGGGGCGCGCCGCGCTGGCCCCCGGCCCGATCCACGACCGAGAGGTCTTCGGCCCCGTGTCGACGCTGCTCGGCTACTCGGATCTGGCCGAGGCCACCGCCGCCGTGCGGCTGGGCCAGGGCAGCCTGGTCACCAGCCTGTATGGCGACGACCGCGAAGCCCTGGGCGACGCCATCGCCGATCTGGCGGGCTGGAACGGTCGCCTGGTGGTCACCGACGCCCGCATCGCCGACAAGGCGCTGTCCCCGGGCATGGTGATGCCGCACCTGCAGCACGGCGGCCCCGGCCGCGCGGGCGGCGGCCAAGAGCTCGGCGGCCTCAGCGGCCTGAGCATCTACACCCAGCGCTGCGCCGTGCAGGGCAACGCGGCCCTCATGGAGCGCCTGCTCGGCTGAGCTGCGCCCCGGACGGATCCGCCGGGCCTGTCAGCCCACCGACACGTACTGCCCCGGGGCCGTGGGCGGCACGTTGCCCCCCACCAGCATGTTGAACAGCAGCAGCGTCGTGTTGGCCCGCGCCGGATCGGCGAGCTGACCGTTGAGGAAGTGCAGCGGGTAGGCCACGAGCCCCGCGTCGGGGGACACCACCGCGAAGTACGCCTCGCCCTCGGCGTGCTCAACGCTCGCCCACGCCCAGCCCAGCGCCCGCACCACCTGCGCCCCCCAGAGCGCGCCGAGCTCCACCGCCAGCGCGCTCGGCGCCTTGCGGGTGCGCCGGCGCCCGGTGCGCAGGCCGTCGAGGTAGTCGCGCACGGCCTCGACCAGCGCGTCGGGGGAGGCCGCCGCCGACACCGTGAGCGCCCGGCAGGCGGCGTCGAGGGCGCCCTGGATCTCGGCGGCCTCGGGGGCGGTCAGCGGTCGGTGGCTCGGCATGCCCTGACGGTGCCCGTCCCCTGCCAGCCCGTCAATGTGACCGGCGCGGCCCTGAGCGGTCAGGGGGCACGTGGGGGCGAGCCAGGCGGGCCCGCCCGCCGCGCTGCGGGCTCGATCCGCCACACCGCGGAACCTGCTAGACTCGTGCGTCACGGCACACCACCCACGCCGCAGGAGGGCACCCTTGAGCACACGCACCTGGGCCCTGGCCGCCGCTGCCTTCGGGGCGAGCGTCTGGCTGTCGGGCTGCAAGAACATCGAAGAAGGCCAGGCCGCCGCGGGGGCCGTCGGCGCCGCGTGCACCGCGGCCGACGACTGCAGCCAGGTCGAAGAGCCGACCTGCCTGAAGATGCCCGAGGGCTACTGCTCGGCGAGCTGCCTCGGCGGCCTGTTCGACTGCGACGAGCAGTCCATCTGCGAAGAGCTGGGCGACCAGGCCTTCTACTGCCTCGACGGCTGCCTGACCGAGAACGGCAGCGGCGACTGCCGCGAGGGCTACCGCTGCAGCGCGCGGCCCGAGATCTTCAACCTCACCGGCGAGGTGGGCGTGTGCGTGGCCAAGTGCCAGGCCGACGCCGACTGCGAGACCGGCCGGCGCTGCGACACCGGCAGCGGCGACTGCGTGCCCCGTGGCGAGAAGGCCACCGGCGACGCCTGCAGCAACAACGCCCAGTGCAACGGCGCGCTGTGCGTGCAGTCCGACAGCTTCCGCGGCGGCTACTGCAGCTCGCGCTGCGGCGCGCAGAACACCGGCTGTGAGTCGGGCAGCCACTGCGCCACCCTCGACGACAACGCCCTGTGCCTCAGCGCCTGCCAGCGCGACGACGAGTGCCGCACGGGCGAGGGCTACAAGTGCCGGCGCATCGCCAGCACCACCGACGCCAACGGCGACGTGCAGCCGGTGGGCGTGTGCGTGCCCCGCTGCCAGAGCAACGCCGAGTGCCCCGACGGCTTCTCGTGCAACGCCGGCAGCGGCGACTGCGAAGAGGGCGCGGGCGATCCCAACCCCGCCGGCGCCTTCTGCGCGGGCGACGGCGACTGCGCCGACGGCGCCTGCCTCACCGGCGCGCGCTACCCCAACGGCCTGTGCGCGGCGCCCTGTGGCGGCGGCTGCGCCGGCGGCGCCGTCTGCGGCAGCACCCCGGCCGGGGAGCGCTGCCTGACCGCCTGTGACACCGATCTCGACTGCCGCCCGGGCTACGTGTGTGGCGCCGACGGCGGCTGCACCGCCCGCTGCCAGGACGACGCCGAGTGCGGCGGCGAGCTGCGCTGCTCCGACAGCACGGGCCGCTGCGTGCAGCCCGCCACGGGCAGCAGCCAGGCCGAGATGGTCGACATCGCCAACAGCGTGGCCGTCAGCGGTCAGCTCTCGCAGGAGCTCACCCTGAACGTGCCCGACGACGCCGTCGGCTTCGCCATCCTGGCCGAGGGCAGCGGCGACGATCTGATGATCATCGGCCAGATGACCGACCCCAGCGGCCGCACCATCTACGACTTCCAAGACCCCTTCGGCAGCGAGGTCCGCTTCTTCCCCAGCGCCGACTTCGTCACCCAGTTCGTGCCGTCGAGCCCCCGGTCCGCGCCCCAGCCGGGCACCTACAAGTTCCGGCTCATCAAGGACGGCGGCAGCCGCAACATCAAGGTGCGCGCCCTGATCAAGCGGGTGGACGGCGCCCCCGAGGGCGGCCTGCTCGACGTGAACTTCTTCTTCGCGGACGTCAGCGGCCTCAACGCCAGCGGCGCCCCGAACGACGCCGACTTCCAGCGGGCCATCGAGACCATGCGCGCCGTGTACGCCAACCAGGGCATCACCCTGGGCAGCGTCAGCTACTGCGACCTGCAGGGCACGGCGGCCTCGCGCTTCAGCGTCATCGACAGCGTCGAGGGCCCCAGCAGCGAGCTGAGCCAGATGTTCGCGGAGTCGGGCCGGGCCGGTGAGCTGGGCTGCAACCCCGAGCGCGCCCTCAACTTCTTCATGGTGGACGAGATCGTGGGCGGCCGCGCCGGCTACATCATCCTGGGCATCGCCGGCGGCATCCCCGGCCCGCCCGGCCTGAGCGGCACCACCCGCAGCGGCGTGGCGGTGACCACCACGGGCTTCCGCCGCAACCCCACCCAGCTCGGCCAGACCATGGCCCACGAGGGCGGGCACTACCTGGGCCTGTTCCACACGACGGAGGCCGAGGGCAACGCCTTCGACCCCCTGCCCGACACCCCCGAGTGCCGCAGCGGCGCCGATCGCAACAGCGACGGCATCGTCGACTACGGCGAGTGTGGCGGCGGCAAGGGCAGCGAGAACCTGATGTTCTGGGCCGCGGGCGACGCGGCCGAGGCGGTCAGCGACGACCAGGGCTTCGTGGTCGAGCGCAACCCGGCCGTGCAGTGAGGGAGAGCCAGATGAACACCCGACTGATCCGCGCCCTGGGGCGCCCCCTCGCCGTGGCCCTGCTGTGCCTGGGCGTCACCGCCCCGGCGGCCGCCCAGGTGCCCACCGCCGGCCTCGACGCCGCCCGCAAGACCGTCGAGGCCTGGTTCGCCGGCTACGAGTTCGTGCCGGGCCCCGCGCACATCAAGGCCGTCGGCCCGGCCCTGGAGCCGGCGCTCGTGAGCGTCGCCCTGGACCCGTCCCGCGACCTGCTGGTGCGCGCCCGGGCCGTGTCGACCCTGGTGCACACCCCCGGCGATCTCGCCGAGCAGGCGCTGGTGCAGATCCTCGAGGCCCCTGAGGCCGAGGGGCTGCTCAAGCGCAAGGCCGTGCGCGTGCTCGCCGACGCCTGGGGCGAGCGCCACCTGGGCCTCATCACCAACGTGTTCATGGAGGCCCGCGCCGACCGGCGGCTGCGGGAGGCCTGCGCGTGGGCCATCCGCGGCCTGGGCGCGGCGGGCTACGCCACCCGCGACCTGCTGCTGCGCAGCGAGAAGGATCCGGTGGTGCGCGGCCTGCTGCTCGAGACCAAGGCCATCAAGTAGGCCCGCCGGCCCCGGCCGCGACGGCGGGGCCACCCCCGCCCCATCGACGGCGCGCCCCCAGTAGGGCCGCCCAGCCCCCCACAAGACGCTGCGCAGGATGGCCCGCGGGCTCAGCCCCTGCGGCTGCCGCTCGCCAGGGCCAGGTCGATGCCGAGCTGCGCCAGGGCCTCGCCCAGGGTGCGGCGCAGGGCCTCACGGCGCACACCCAGCGTCCGGCGCTGGCCGCGGGGGCGCACCTCGCTGATCTCGCTGAGGGCGTGGGCCACCAGGCGGTCGCTCTCGAGCTGCACCCGCTGGCTGCGGGCGAGGGCGACGCGGGCCTCGGCGCTCTCGATCTCGGCCTGCAGGCGCGCGCGCTCTTCCTCGAGCCGCGCCAGCTCGTCGTGGCGGCGCAGGCGCCGGCCGATGCGGTCCAGCGCGTCGGGCGCCAGCAGGCCTGGCAGCCCGCCCTCGTCCAGCAGGGCCATCAGGGTGAGCACCGCGCCGCCGTCCAGGGCCACGATGGCCTCGCGCAGGCGGGCGTCGCGGGCGAGCAGCCCGTCGAAGAGCGCGCGGGCCTCGCTCTCCTCGGCCTCGGCCAGCCGCAGCTCCTGCCCCAGGAAGTCGCCGTCCTCGTGGGTCAAGTCCAGGGCGAGGGCGCCCCCCTCCCCGGCCAACGCCAGATCGGCCTCCAGCTCGTCGATGGCGCACCGCAGCTGATCCACCCGGGCCAGGGCGCGCACCACCGAGCCCGGCAGGGTCTGATCCCGCCACAGCTCGGACAGCTGCGCCCGCAAGCGGTGCTCCACCGCGTCCAGCGACGCCTGGGGGTGCGCGGGGTCGGCCGCCCCCGGGGGCAGGGACGGGAGCGGCGCGCTCACCACCGTCGGCGCCGCCGTCGTGATGGTGTGCAGGGCCTTCAGCTCGTCGGCCAGCTCGCTCGCGCGCCCGTAGCGGTCCTTCGGCTGCTTGGCGAGGCAGCGCACGATGATGCGCTCCAGCCCCGACGAGATCGACGGCGCGAAGTCCCGCGGCCGCGGGATCGGCGCGAAGCAGTGCGCCTCGGCCAGGGCCATGGGCTTGTCGGCGTTGTAGGGCAGCCGCCCCGTGAGGGCCTCGAACATGATGACGCCCAGGGCGTACAGGTCCGAGCCCGGCCCGATCCCCTGATCCAGCGCGATCTCGGGGGGCAGGTACTCGGGCGTGCCCAGCACGATCCCGCGGGCGGTCTGTACGGCGGTGTGGGGCTGCGCGCCGATGAGCTTCGCGATGCCGAAGTCGAGCATCTTCACGAAGTCCTGCTGCCCGTCGCGGGTCACCAGGAAGATGTTATCGGGCTTGATGTCGCGGTGGATGATGTCGAGGGCGTGGGCCTTGTCGAGGGCCGCCAGCGCCTGCAGCACGATGGCCACCACCCGCTCCACCGGCAGCGTCTTGCCGCGGCCGATCAGGGCGCTCAGGGGCAGCCCCTCCAGGTACTCCAAGGCCAAGAACGGCTGCGGCTGGGCATCGGCGGTCTGGCCCCAGCCGTAGATCTTGACCACGTTCTCGTGATCGATGCGCTGGGTGGCCCGCCCCTCCTGGGTGAGGCGGCGGTCGGCCTCGATGTTCGCGGGCAGGCCCGCGTTGAGGATCTTGACGGCGGCGGGGCGCCCGGTCTCGACATGCCGACCGAGCCACACCACGCTCATGCCCCCCCGCCCGAGCTGCCGCTCGAGCAGGTAATCGCCGACCTGCTGACCTCGCCGGTCGACGATGCCGCGGGTCACGGCGCGACGAACCGCGCGATGCCGTCGTCGCTGCGCACCCACACCTCGCCCGCCGCGCCGACCACGATGTCGTGCACCGCCTGCCCTGGCAGCCCGTCGGCGAAGCCGTAGGCCGTGAAGGGCCCCCCGGCCGTGCCGGTGACCGCGAGCCCCGCGTCGGTGCCCACGAACAGGCTGCCGTCGGCGCCCAGGGCCAGGGCCTGCACCCGCCCGCTGGGCAGCCCGTCGCCCACCCCGTAGGTGTCGACGGTCATGCCGTCGGGGCTGATCTTCATCAGGCCGGTGGGCGTCCCCGCCCAGATGGTGTTGTCGGGCGCCACCGTCACCGACAGCACGTCGACGGTCGGCAGCTGCTCAGCGCCCAGGGTCTGCCACTCCATCCCCGCGTGGGTGAAGATGCCGATCCCGCCCGCCGTGGCCATGTAGACCCGGCTGTCGGCGGCCTGGTACAGCGCCCGCACGTCGTCGTCGGGCAGGCCGCCGCCGCTGCCGGCGCGGTTGAGGGTGCGCAGGCTGTTGCCGTCCAGCAGCACCACGCCGCGGCTCGTGGCCACGTACACGCGGTCGTCGGTCTCGACGGCGATGTCGCGCCCCTCGCCCTCGAACAGCGCGGGGATCTCCTGGTAGATGATGCGCCAGTCGTTGGCGTCATTGCGCCGGCCCACGCCAGCGCCCTGCAGCACGCACCACATGCGCGTGCCGCCCGTCGCGACGTCACAGCGCAGCGGCAGGGCGTCCACCGCCAGCGGCACCGGCACCGGCGTGCGGGTGCCGTCCGGGCCCAGGCTGAGCAGGGTCGCGCTCGGCCCGGCGAGGGCCGTGAACATCGGCTCCCCCTCCAGGCCGCGGGTCAGCGACACGGGCACGTCCGCCCCGCCGGGCAGGCCCAGGTCGGTGAGATCGCGCACCACGGCGCGGGTGCCGTCCAGCACCGTCAGGCCGCCGGGGGCCGCGGCGTCGCCGCACTGGGCCACGAAGAGCTCACCGTTGGCGTAGTGCAGCTGCACGCCCTGGTTGCCCGTGGCGTCGGGCAGGCCGGCGTCGGGGGTGAACAGGGTCATGGCGGCCTGATCGCCCAGCTCCGCGTCCGCCCGGCGCCGCACCAGCGTGCCGGCAGGCTGCTGCGCGCTGCGGGTCGTGCGCGCCCAGACGTACGTGCCGTCGAACTCGACGGCCAGCACCGAGTCGGAGCCGGTGCCCAGGGGCAGGCCGCCCACGTCGCGGTACCAGTTGCGCCAGGTGCCGGCGTTGTCCCGCACGCTCACGCCCAGCTCGGTAGCGGCGTAGAGCGAGCCCCCGCCGGCCACCAGGTCGCGCACGTTGGGGCTGCGCAGCAGCCCGCCCACGTTGGTGATGGGCTGCTCAAAGGCCTGCGCTGCCTGATCGAACACCGTGATGCCCTGGCTGGAGCCGATGTACATCTGGCCGCCGTCCCACGCGAGGGTGCGGATCTGGTCGGAGAGGAAGCGCCCGCCGACCGTCGCCTGCGTGTAGACCTGCCACTGACCCGCCCCGTCCCGGCGGGCGGCGCCGGCGTTGTCGGTGCCCACCCAGATCTCGGCCCCGTTGCCGGTGGCGATGTCGGTGATGGTGCCGGGGGGCAGACCGTCGGCCGCGGTCAGCGTCAGCTGCGGGGTGCCGTCGGCGCCGAACACGCCCACGCCGTTGTCGGTGCCCACGTAGACGTTGCCGTCGGCGAGCTGACGGATGACCTTCACCTGCGGTCCGGGCAGGCCCGCCTCGATGGGCTGCACCGTGCCGTCGGCCAGCACGCGGGACAGCCCGTCGTCGCTGCCGAACCACAGGGCGTCGCCCACGCGCAGGCCGTCGTTGATGCACGTCGGCAGGCCCTGGTCGGCGCCCCAGTGGGCGAACAGGCCGTCCACCTCGACCAGGCCGCGGGCCGTGGCGAGCCAGCGGGGGCCGTCGTCGGCGCCGTAGGCCGCGCGGACCCGCGGATCGGGCAGCAGCGCCGAGGCCGCCGGGAACAGCCGGCCGTCCGCGTCGACGCGGCGCACGCCGTCGTCCGTCGCGATCCACACGCCGCCGTCGGACGGGGCGACCCCGCGGGCGCTGAAGCCCATGTAGCTCGCCACCGGCGCGCCGGCGTCGTCCACCAGCACGGCGCCCTGCTCGGCCATCAGCCAGACGCTGTCGCCGTCGCTGCCGGCGTCGAGGAAGGCGCCCAGGGCGGGCAGGCCCGCCAGCGCGGGCTGCAACATGCCGTCCACCACCCGCACCACGCCGCCGGCGGTGGCCACCCACACCCGGCCCTGGCCGTCGGCGTACAGGCCGCGCACGTCGGCGCTGGGCAGCGGGCCCATGCCCGTCACGTTCCAGCCATCGGGGGTCTGGGCCAACAGGCCCATGTCGGTGGCCACCCACAGGGTGCCGCGGCCGTCCACGGCCACGTCCCGCAGCTCGCCCACCAGGCCCTCGCCCAGCGGCAGGTTGCTCACGATGCCGTCGGGGCGGATCGCCGACAGGCCCTGGGGGGTGGCGATCCACACCCGGCCGTCGGCGTCCACCGACAGCCGGCTGACGCGGTTGCCCACCAGCCCGTCGGCGTTGGTCCAGGTGCGGACCTCGCCGTCGGTGATCTGCACCACGCCGCCGTAGGTGCCCGCCAGCACGCTGCCGTCGGCGGCGCCCAGGCCGTAGCTGTCGCGCACGTAGGTCAGCGGCTCAAAGCGCGCCACGCAGGGCGTGATGGCCTGGTCGGCGTTGGGCACGGTGGGGCAGGTGTCGGCCTCGTTCGGCACGCCGTCGCCGTCCAGGTCGGCCGCGCAGACGTCGCCCTGATCGCCGTTGGGCGTCCAGGGGCAGTTGTCGCGCCAGTCGGGCACCATGTCGCCGTCATCGTCGGCGTCGCAGGCGTCGCCCTTCAGATCGCCGTCGGTGTCCAGGCCCACCCGATCCGCCACCACCGGGCAGGTGTCCACGCCGTCGGCGAGGCCGTCGAGATCGGTGTCGGCGCGGCGGGGATCGGTGCCGCGGGCGGCCTCGTCCACGTCGTTGAGGCCGTCGTTGTCGTCGTCGTCGTCGCAGACGTCGCCCAGCATGTCACCGTCCAGATCGAGCTGGTCGGGGTTGGGCGCGAGGATGCAGTTGTCGTCGGCGTTGAGGATCCCGTCGCCGTCGGTGTCGTCGTCGCAGGCGTCGCCCAACAGATCGCCGTCCAGATCAGCCTGATCGGGGTTGGCCAGCATGGGGCAGTTGTCGACGTCGTCGGCCACGCCGTCGGCGTCGCTGTCGATGGGGCCCAGATCGGGCGCCACCATGTCGACGACCATCCCCACATCGGCCGCGTCCACGGCCATGTCGCCGCCGACGATCATGTCGGGGGTGGGCGCCGGCCCGACGGGCTCGCCGAACTGATCGAAGTCGAGGCTGCAGCCGGCGGCCAGGAGCGGCAGGCTGATCACGAGGGGCCAGGTGCGCGTGCTCATCAGAACGTCCCCCCGAGCTGAACCATGGAGCCGTTGCCATCGGCGGTGGGGCCGAAGCCGAGGGAGGTGGAGCCGCCGCGATCCAGCGGGCCGCCGTCGAAGAGCCACCACGCCACGCCGCCGACCACCAGGGCCGAGCCCGCGCCGATGAGCACGTTGGTCAACATCACGAACTGGTTGCCGGTGTCGATGTCCTGCGGCGCGATGGGCTGACGGTTGTTGCGCTTCTCGGTGAGCTGGTCGTGCAGGTTCTGCGCCGACAGGCCGGTCACCACGCCGCCGCCCACGGCGGCCACGCCCACACCCATGACCACCCAGGGCCAGATCTTGCCGCCGCCGCCGCCGCCACCGCCGCCGCTGCTCGCGCTGGCGATGTCGCCCCCGCCGGACTCACCGGACAGGTCCACGGTCACGCGCTTCTCTTCGCCGGCGGCCACCTGGATCAGCGTCTTGTAGGGCGCGAAGCCCGGCTTCATGACGGTCAGCTCGTGCTGGCCCGCCGGCAAGCGCAGGGCCTCAGGCAGCGGCGCGCGGCCCACGGGCCGGCCGTCCACGCTGATCTGCGCGCCGGTCTCCGAGATGAACAGCTGCACGGCCCCCACCCGGTCGGTGGACACCAGCCGCATGGCCACCCGGCCCGGGCGCCCCGCGTCCAGCCGCACCGACTGCTTGGCCGGCTCGTGGCCGGACTTCTCGGCGATGATGGTGTAGCTGCCCGGCAGGAGCTTGAAGGTCAGCGGCGAGGTGCCCATCGCGCCCTTCGACTTGTCATCGACGAAGATGACGGCGTCGGGCGGCATGGTCTCCACCGAGACCTCGACGTACTTGTCGCCGATCTGGGTCTTGAGCTCGGCCACCTTGCGGCTGACCGCGGGGCGCTTCGCCGACTCCGGCGCGGCCTGCACGAAGCGCTCGTAGAACACGATGGCGCTCTGCACGTTGCCCGACTTCTCGTAGCACAGGCCGATGTTGTAGAGCAGCGTCGAGCGCGGCTCGGCATCGAAGGCCTCGCGGAAGAGCAGCGCGGCGTCCTCGTAGCGTCCCTCCGAGAACGCCTGACGGGCCTTCGCCTTGGCGGCAGCGTACTGAGGGTTCTCTTGGGCGACGGCGACCTGGGCGGGCAGGGTGGCCAGCAGGCCCCCCACCATCCACAGCGCCAGCGCCAACGTGCGGCTCAACTTCACGCGATCCTCCCGGCTCCGAGCCGTGGGGCCTCCCAGCAGTGAGCGAGAGGGCCCCCGTCGGCGGGGCCATGATAAGCAAGGCCCGCGCCGCCCCACAAATCCATGGGCGAACGCGCGCGCGGGGCCCCCAGGCCCCAGGGGCTGTGGCCCCTGCAGTGGCTACTTCTTGAGCTTGAAGACCGTCTTCACGCCGCCGAAGCCCACCTCATCCCCGTCCCGCAGGAACTGCTTGTGGATCTCCTGCCCGTTCACCCACGTCTTGTTGGTGCTGGCGAAGTCCTGCAGCTCGAACTTGTTGTCCTTCACCGAGATGCCGGCGTGGCGCTTCGACACCGAGCCGTCCTCGATGACGATGTGGTTCGCCCCGTCCTTGCCCACGGTGGTCTGGCTCTCCTTGATGAAGAACGCGCGGCCGTTGAGCGCGCCGGAGCTGGTCACCGTGAGCCGGCCGTAGTGCGGTAGCGCCTCGCAGTATTTGCAGACCTTCCAGCTGGGATCGATCTGGTTGCTGCACTGGCGGCAGGTGCTCAGATCCGGGCCCACCTGAACCGGCCCGTCGTCGCGGCGGTTGCGGGCGGCCCGGATGACCGCGCGGCCCACCAGGAAGAGCAGCAGCAGGCCCACCAGCCCGCCCACGCCCACCAGCACGTAGGTGAGCAGGTGGCTCTCCTTCTCCGGCAGGCGCTTGATGACCTTGCCGCTGGAGAGCTTGTGGCCGCTGGGATCGGTGACGTCGACGTGGAAGGTGTTCTGCGCGCCGCCCTCGAAGGCCCCGGTGCTGAGGCGCACGACGTGCTGGTCGTTGATCTCGGCGGTGGTGTGGTTGAGGAACTCCTCGACCTCGCTGCCCGTGCGGGCCTGGCGGTAGGTGCCGCCCGTGACGCCCGCCAGCTTGCGCATGGTGGGCAGCTGCTCGTCGGTGTCGATGAAGGTGCCGATGATGTTGATGCGCACGTTGGCCCGCTTGGCGCGGTCCTCGATGCCCTGCAGCAGATCCTTCGACTTGGTGGGGTTGGCGACGTTCTTGTCGAAGCCGTCGGTGACCACCACCACCACCCGGTTGGGGCCCACCATCTCGTAGTCGGCCGGGAACAGCTTGATGGCCTGGTCCACCGCGTCCAGCAGGCTGGGCGTGGCGTGCTCGGGCATGGGCTTGGCCTCGTTGTCGAGCCAGCTCGTCACGTCCTTGAGCACGGGGGTGAGGCGGCCGCTGGCGTCCACGGTGTCGCTGTAGAGCAGCACCGCGGCCTGATCCAGGCTGGGGCTGAGCTGGCTGACCATGTTGCTGGCGCCGCGCACCGCCGGCGCGAAGAAGCCGTCGATGACCACGGCGGAGTAGCGCGCGAGCACCAGCACCACCGCGACCCCGTGGTCGGGATCCTCGCGCAGCAGCTTGACGTCGGTGGCCTCGGCCGCGACCGCCTCGCCGTTGATGAACACCGTCCACTGGCCGGTCTCGGCGGCCTTGAGGGAGCGGCGGTACTTGTCGAGGTAGGTGGCGTAGAGCGTGAACTCGCCCTGCGCGGCGTTCTTGAGGTCGATGGCGTCCAGCCGCAGGGTGGTGCCGCCGGTGGTCTGCGCCCCCGCGGCGCCGAGGCCGAGGGCCCACAGCGCCAACACCCCCCAGACGGCCAGTCGCCCGATTCGCAGCGTCATTGGTGGAAATCCAATCGGCTCAGTCTTCCCGGTGATTCAGTCAGCTCAGCGGCCCGTCGGCTCAGCGGGCCCGGGTGGGCCCGGCGCCCGGCGGGCTCAATACTCCAGCAGGGTCTTGATGCGGAACTCGGTGCGCCCCAGGCGCAGCCGGTCGTTGTCGATGACCTCTTCTTTGCTGATGCGGCGGTCATTGACGTAGCTCCCGTTGGTGGAGCCGTTGTCGATGAACTCGTAGATGTTGTCCTCGATGCGGATCGAGCAGTGGTGCGTCGACAGGTAGTCGTCGGTGACCACGATGTCGTTGTCGGCGCCCGCGCCGATGCGGTTCGAGCCCTCGTACAGGCGGTAGTCGGTGCCCTTCTGCTGCCCCTCGACCACCACCAGCCACCCGCGGACGGGCTTCTGGGGCGCCCCGAGGGCGTCCAGATCGATGGCCATGGTGCGGTTGCCCTGGGAGATCATCACCGGGGCCTCCCCGCCGCCTGGCCCTGGGCCGACCCCCGTGTTGGGTACCGGCGGGCCGCCCGCGGCCGGGGCCGCAGCGCCGCCGGCGAGGGAGGTCTGGCAGTACGGGCAAGAGGGCCACGAGGGATCGACCTCGGCGCCACACCCAGGGCAGCCGGGGGGCTGTCCGTCTTCATCTTTGCCGAATGGCCACCAGCCCATCTTCTTCTTCTTCTTCGCCTCGGCCGGGGGCGCCTTGCCCCCCTTGATTTTCTGCTGACCCTTGGCGGCGGCGGCGCGGACCTTGCCTTCAGCCGCACGCCGGGCGTCGACCTTGACGTCGTAGACCTTGCGGTTGGCCTTCGCCTCGACGCGGCCGACCAGCCAGTCTATTGGATTGAGCACATCACCCCTCCACCACCCTCACCAGGGCGTTCGGCGAGGATCTTGGGCTTACAGGGCAGCATGGCCCAAGACGCCGGTACTGGCAAGCTGACGCCCGGGCGGGCCCTCGGCGGGGCCGGCCACCCGGGCAGCGGGGCGGGTCACTTCGGCTGGTAGAACCAGAAGCTGAACATGTTGATGTCGCGATCGGCGGTCAGCATCACCTGCTTGATCTTGATGGAGTCGGTGCTGATGTGCTGGGCGGGCACCACGTAGGGCCAGTTCCGCCAGCGGTAGCGCCGGTCGCTGCCGTCGCAGTTCATGATCCGCCCCAGCCGCTGGCCGTTGACGTGCACCTCGACCTGATAGTCCGCGCGGGCGTAGTCCATGCGGCGGATCATCACCAGGTCCTGGTGGGGCGTGAGGTTCTTGATGCGGAACTCGCTGTAGCCGCCCTCGTGGGCCAGGCCCTTGTCCTCGACGATGGTGCCGTCCGGGTAGCGCAGCTGCTGCCGGGTGCGCCAGCGGTCGCGGTCGTCCTTGACCACGAACTCGTGCGCGGCCTCGGACTCGGCGTCGAGCACGTCGATCATGTCGACGAGCTTCCACTCCTTGCCGTCCACGATGAGGGTCTCGGTGAAGGGCTCCGAGCGGACCTTGATGTCCTCGTAGCCGATCCCGCCGGGCAGCAGCGCCTTGGTGATGTCGCCGTCCGTCGCGGCGCCCGCCATGGCCTGCACGTCGATGGCCTCGGCGCGCATCTTCGGGATGAGCTGCTCCAGGCTCTCGCAGGCCTTGAACTGGTAGGTGAGCACGTTGTCGAGCCCGTCGGGGCTGCGCAGGCGCTGCATCACCAGCCCGCCGAGGATGTCGATGTTCTTCTTGAACCCGGCGAACTCGGTCTTGGCCGACAGATCCGGCACCCGCTCCTCGACCTCGGCCACCACGTCCTTCTCGAGCTCGGTGATGACCTCGAGCAGATCCCAGACGTTGTCGAAGCCCACGTGGCTGGTCTTGAGGATCATCTCGAGGGTGATCACGGCGTGCAGGGCGTCCTGCGCGCTGATGATCTTCTTCACCCGCCCCAGGTGGGCCAGGATCTTCTTCTCGAGGGCGATGACCTCACCCAGGCGCCACAGCAGCGACGGCGGCAGGCTCACGCCTGCCAGGCCGGCGCGGCGCACGAAGCGCACGTCGATCTCGTTGATCTCGGGGGCCAGCGGGTTGCGAGCGTCGGTGATGCGCCGCGCCCCCTTCTCGAGCTCGATGCGGCAGAGCTCCAGCTCGTGCTCCACGTCGGGCTCGACGATGGTCACGTCGAGCTTGACCCCCTCCTCCATGCGCCGGTGCCCCTGGTAGTCCAGGTTCTCCTTGTAGGCGATGAAGTCCGAGGGCTCCTCCACATACCGCAGCACCACGTAGATGGTGGCCGGCAGCTTGAAGTCCGCCGGGTTGAGCGTCTTGATCAGCTTCTCGGGGAGCAGCAGATCGTTGCCCTGCCCGTCGATGGCGTAGCCACTGCCGATCTCGAGGGACAGATCGCCGCGACCGCGGCTGCTGACCCTGAGCTCGTCACCCCACCCGGGGACCACCCCCGGCGACCGAAAGGCCCGGGCGTGCAGCTTGCGCTTCTCGACGTGGTAGCGCTCCGCGTCGTTCCAGTCCTT
>JAUHVS010000075.1 GCA_030424955.1 bacterium
ACCCCCCTGGCGGACGCCAGCGCGGAGTGGTTCGAGCTGACGAACACCGCCGGGGTCGAGCTGTCGCTGGCGGGCTGCGCGGTGAGCGCGGCGGCCGGCGAGACCGTGATCGGCGCCTTGGACCTCGCGGCCGACGGTGTCGCGCTCTTTGCGCAGTCCGAGGATCCGGCGCTGACCGGCGGGCTGGTGCCCGACGCGCTGTTCGACTTCTTCCTGAGCAACTCGGGCGCGACCCTGACCCTGACCTGCGGCGGTGAGCTCATCGACAGCGTCACCTACTCGCCCGACGCGCCCTGGCCCGCCGACGCGCGATACCACAGCCTCAGCCTCGATCCCGGCGCCCTCAACGCGGCGGCCAACGACGAGGCCGGCCGGTGGTGCTACGGCAGCACGGCCTACTACCTCAACGACCGCAACCCGCCCACGGACCACTTCGGCTCGCCGGGCGAGCTCAACCCGCCCTGCGACACCCCGGTGGACTTCTGCCGGCTGCAGTTCCCCACCGAGATCGACGGGCAGGCGGGCGCCACGGTCACCGTCTACGGGCGCGTGTACCAGCCCAACATCACCGATCGCACCGCCGCCACCGACGCGCGGCTGACGGTGCGCGGCCAGCTCGGCTGGGGCCCCGATGGGGCGGATCCCGCCGACTGGATGTGGATGGACGCGGCGCCCAACGCTGACTGGGCCGCGCCGGCCGACAACAACGAGGACGAGTACCAGGCCGACCTGGTGCTGCCGGCCGAGGGCCTGTACGCCTACGGCTACCGCTTCACCGTGGACGGCGGCCGCACCTGGACCCTGTGCGACGGGGACGCCGAGGGCAGCAGCAACGGCTTCAACAGCCCCGGCGTGCTGCTCAGCAACGGGCCCATCGACCCCTGCGCGGGCGCCTGCCAGGACGCGCCGGCCGCCGAGTGTGCCGACGCCAACACCGTCCGCACCTTCGAGGCGCCCGGCGCCTGCGACGTGGTGGGCGGCGAGCCGGTGTGCAGCTTCGCGCCCATCGACACCCCCTGCGCCGACGGCGAGATCTGTGAGGCCGGCGCCTGCGTCGTGTTGGGCCCCCGCGCCCCCCTGGCGGGCGAGGTCATCTTCTCGGAGATCATGTACGACCCCCACGGCGTGCTGGCCGACGGCACCGCCGAGTGGTTCGAGCTGCACAACACCACCGCCGAGCCCCTGGATCTCGAGGGCTGCGTCTTCACCGCCAACGGCAACGGGGGCGCCCTGGGCGCCCTGGTGGTGGCGCCCGGCGACTACGTGGTGGTGGGCCAGAGCGCCGATCCGGCGGTGAATGGTGGGCTGGTGCCCGACGCCGTGCTGGGCTTCGCCCTGGGCAACGGCGGCTCGGAGCTGATCCTGACCTGCGGCGACGTGGCGGTGGACACGGTGGCCTACGACGACGCCAACGGCTGGCCGCTGGACGCCCAGCGCCACAGCATCAGCCTGGACGGCGAGCTGCTCGACGGCGATCTCAACGATCTGCCCGAGGCGTGGTGCTTCGGCCGCGGCCTCTACTTCGCCAACGACGTCGACCCGGTGGATGACCACCGCGGCACCCCCGGCGCCGCGAACCCGCCCTGCGACGAGGCGGTGGACTTCTGCCGGCTGCAGTTCCCCACCGAGATCGACGCCGAGGCGGGCACCGCCGTGACCGTGTACGGCCGGCTGTACGAAGAGGGCACCACCGACCGCACGGCGGGCACCGACGCCCGCCAGTATGTGGGCGCGCAGCTCGGCTGGGGCCCCGACGGCGCCGATCCGGCGGACTGGGCCTGGATCAACGCGGCGCCCAACGTCGACTGGGCCGCGCCGGCCGACAACAACGACGACGAGTACCAGGCCACCCTCGTGGTGCCGGCCGAGGGCCTGTACGCCTACGGCTACCGGTTCACCGTGGACGGCGGCCGCACCTGGACCCTGTGCGACGGCGACGCCGAGGGCAGCACCAACGGCTTCAACAGCCCGGGCGTGCTGCTCAGCAACGCGGTGGCGGACCCCTGCGCGGGGGCCTGCCAGGACGCGCCGGCCGCCGAGTGCGCCGACGCCAACACCGCCCGCACCTTCGAGGCGCCCGGCGCCTGCGAGGTGGTGGGCGGCGAGCCGGTGTGCAGCTTCGCGCCCATCGACACCCCCTGCGCCGCGGGCGAGGTCTGCGACGCTGGCGTGTGCGCGGTGCCGCCGGTGCGCGGGCCCGCCGTGGGCGAGATCGTCATCAACGAGGTGATGTACGACCCCAGCGGATCGCTGGAAGACGCCACGGCCGAGTGGGCCGAGCTCAAGAACCTGACCAACGAGCCGCTGAGCCTGGCGGGCTGCCGGTTCACGGCCAACGGGAGCGGCGGCGACCTGGGGGCCAACGAGCTGGCGCCCAACGGCTTCTTCCTCATCGGCCGCAGCGCCGATCTGGCGGTCAACGGCGGGATCTTCCCGGACGTCGTGCTGAGCTTCAACGGCCTGGGCAACGGCGGCTCGACCCTGCTGCTGGTGTGCGACGGCGTCACCATCGACACCGTGGTCTACGACGACGCGGCGCCGTGGCCCCGCGACGCCCTGCGCCACAGCATCAGCCTGGACGTCGAGGTGGCCGACGCCGATCTCAACGACCTGCCCGAGGCGTGGTGCTACGGCCGCGACCTGTACTACCGCGACGAGGCCAGCGCGGCGGACGACCACCGCGGCACCCCGGGCGCCGAGAACCCGCCCTGCGACAAGGCGGTGGACTTCTGCCGCCTGGCCGAGCCGCTGGCCCTCGAGGGGCTGCCGGGCGAGGCCTTCACCGTGCACGGTCGGCTGGTCGAGGCGGGGCTGACAGACCGGACCTCGGGCACCGACGTGCGCCAGTACGTGCGCGCCGAGGTCGGCCTGGGCCCGGCCGACAGCAGCCCCGTCGACAACGTGGACTGGAGCTGGCAGGCGGCACAGGCCAACCCCGACTGGGACGCCGTGGCCGCCGACGCGGGCGACGAGGATGACTACCAGGCCAGCCTGTCGCTGCCCGACGCCGATGGCATCTACGAGTACACCTTCCGCGTGACCGTCGATGACGGCCGCACCTGGACCTACTGCGACGCGGACGGCGGCGACTACACCATCGGCAACGCGGGCATCGCCCTGGCGGCCGCGCCCACGCCGGTGGACTGGTGCCGCTTCCAGTGGAACCCCGACGTCACCGCGCAGTGGGGCGACGTCGTGCAGATGTACGGCCAGGTCTACAAGGAGGGCGTCACCGACCAGCCCGACGCGGCGGGCGCCGCGATCATCGGCCAGTTCGGCTTCGGCCCCGACGGCGAGGCCCCCGAGGGCAGCGCCAACTGGGTCTGGCAGGACGCCGCGCCCAACGCCGACTGGGACTTCGTGAACAACGCGAACGACGAGTACGTGGCGGACGCCGTGATGCCCGAGGTGGTGGGCACGTTTGACAGCGCCTACCGCTTCAGCACCGACAACGGCGAGAGCTGGGTCTACTGCGACGCCGGCGACCCGGGCATCGCCGACGGCTTCAACAACCCGGGCAACCTGGTCATCGAGGTGCGGCCCTTCGCGGCGGCCGAGGTGCAGGACAAGTTCAACACCACCTGCGCGGGCTGCCACACGGGCGGCGGCAGCTCCGGCGGCCTGAACCTCGACGTGTTCGAAGAGACCACCATCGGCGTCGCGGCCATCGGCTCGGCGCTGAACCACATCGAGCCCGGCGCGCCGGAGCGCAGCTACCTGATGGCCAAGCTCGTGGGCGTGCACCGCGACGCCCCGTTCTTCGGCGCGGGCAACCGGATGCCCATCGGGCAGCCCTGGACCGACAACGAGCTGCTCCGGCTCGCCGCGTACATCCAGGCCCTCCCCCCGGTGCCCTGAGCCCGGCTGGGGCGGCTGATCCCACGCCGCCCCGGCCCGCCGCCGGCCGACGCCCCTCTCTCCATCGCCGCCATCGGGGCCCCGACGCGGGGGTCCGCCTGCGCGGCGCTGCCGATGCCTGCGCCCACCGGGCCACTCGCTGTGGTCGATTGGCGCCGCCTCTCCGAAACAGGTAGGATTTGAACCATTAGGCCGGTATTCGCCGGCTGTGGCTCAAATGTTGGCCCTTATGTCTCGCCTCCGTCTCCGCTCTCCAGATCAGGTACAGGCCGCCCTGGCCGAGCGGGCCCGGGCGCGGCGGCTGGCCTTGGGCTTCACCCAGCAGGCCGCGGCGGATCGCGCCGGCATGAGCCTGTCGAGCCTGAAGCGCTTCGAGCGCAGCGGCGACATCGCCTTGGCGTCCCTGCTGCGCCTGGCGGTGGTGCTCGACGCCCTCGATGACTTCGAGCACCCCTTTGAGCTCAGCGAGGACCGCACCCTCGACGAGGTGCTCGCCCACGGGCAGCGCAAGCGGGGCTGGCGCTCGTGAAGATCCCGGCCGACGGCCCGCTGGCGGTCTGGTGGCGGCGGGCGCCGGGGGATGAGCAGCGCGTCGGGCGCCTGGCCCGCCGGCAGCGCCGGATCTACTTCGAGTACGACCCGGCGTTCGTCGCGGCCGGCGTCGAGCTCAGCCCCTTCGAGCTGCCCCTGGCGTCGGGGCTGTACACCGACCGCCACCAGACCTTCGAGGGCCTGCCGGGCCTGCTGCACGACAGCCTGCCCGACGGCTGGGGCCGGCTGCTGCTCGACCGCCAGGCGCGCCGCCTGGGCATCACGGGGCTCACGCCGCTCGATCGGCTGGCCTGCGTGGGCGACCGGGGCATGGGGGCGCTGGTCTATCGGCCCGAGGTCGCCATGGACGGGGCGGCCGGGGCGCTCGATCTGGACGTGCTGGCGGGCCAGGCCGCCGAGATCCTCGAGGGCCACGCCGACGAGCTCCTGCCGGCCTTGCTGCAGCTCGGCGGCTCGCCCGCGGGGGCTCGCCCGAAGGTCCTGCTGGGGCGCCGACCCGACGGCGTGTGGGTGCATGGGGCCGCCGATCTGCCGCCGGACTGGGCCGCGTGGCTGGTCAAGTTCCCGGCGCGGAGCGATCCCGCCGACATCGGCGCCATCGAGGCCGCCTACGCGCAGATGGCGCGGGCAGCGGGCATCGACGTGACCGAGACGGCGCTGCTCCCGTCGACCACGGGCCCTGGCTGGTTCGGCACCCGCCGCTTCGACCGGCACGCGGGCCAGCGGCTGCACGTGCACACCCTGAGCGGGCTGCTCCACGCCGATCACCGCGTGCCGTCCCTCGACTACCAGGACGTGCTGCAGGCCACCTTCCTGCTGACCAAGGACGACCGCGCGGTGCGCCAGCAGTTCCGGCGCGCCGTGTTCAACGTGCGGGCCCACAACCGCGACGATCACAGCCGGCAGTTCGCCTTCCTGCTGGGCGCGGACGGGGCCTGGCGGCTCGCGCCGGCCTACGATCTGACCTTCTCCGATGGCCCGGGCGGCGAGCACGCGATGCTGGTGATGGGGGAGGGGGCGTCGCCCGACGACACGCACCTGCTGGCGCTGGCGGCCCGGGCGCACCTGCCCCCGCGGGTCGCGCGGCAGATCATGGCCGAGGTCGCCGAGGGGATCAGCCGCTGGCCCGCCCTCGCAGCCGCCCACGGCGTCAGCCGCCCCCAGCGCGCCGAGATCAGCCGTCGGCTGGGGATCGGGTCGCGCGGCGGATCGCGGTGAGCTGAGGGAGACGCTGGGCCCGCGGCCAGGCGCTGTGCTTGACGGCGCTGTGCTTGGCGGTGGGGTGCCGGGAGGTGGTGTGCGGGGCCGCCGCGGGCCGGGTGGCGGTTACCGCTTGAGCGAGCGGTCCAGCTTGCGCAGCTCGGTCAGGAGCTCATCGACCTTGGCCCCCACGGCCTGCGCGTCCGCCAGGTTCTTGGTCGAGGCCTGCACCAGCGGCACCAGCGTGCGCTCCACGATCTGCACCTGCTGCGCGAGGAACTCCTCGACGCCCTTCGGGCTCTGCACCGTGACCTCGAGCTGCGGGTGCGCCAGGCGGCTGAGGGCGTCGGTGAGGGCCTGGATGGTGGCGGCGTCCAGGCTGCCCGTGCGCGACACGCTGACCTGGGGGAACTCCGGCTGCGTGTCCGTGAGCCCCGCGGCCTTGCGGTAGCCGGGGGGCAGCAGGCCCTTCTGAGAGGCCCCCAGCGGGGGCAGCGGCGGCGGCGTCTTGCCGTCCGCGGCGGGCGGCGCGGCGCCGGGCTGAACGCTCAGCCCCGCCAGCGCCTGCGCGATGGCGTCGAGCTTGCCGGCCAGGGCGCCGCCCGTGGGGCCCTGCTGCAGCGCCTCGCGGATGCCCTGCACCTGCCCCGCGAGGGCGCGGAACACCTTCTCCTGCTCCAGGCCCTGCGCCATCATCGCGCGGATGCCCGCGAGGCCCTTGCCCAGCTCGCCGATGGCCTGCTCGGTGGCGCCCGCGCCGCCCAGGCGCTCGCTCACCGTGCCCAGCCGCTCCGCGATGCTCGCCAGCGAGCGCTCCGTGGCGCCCGCCTGACCCAGCTTGGCCGTCAGCGCCCCAAGGTGGGTGCCGATGCCCGCCAGCGCGGCCTCGGTCTGCTTGCCCCCACCCTCGGCCAGGGCGGCGCCGATGCGGTCGAGCTGCTCGCTGATGCCCGCGAGGGTCGCCGCGACCCGGGTGGCGGGATCGTCCGTGGCCCCCCCGCTGATCTGCACCCGCCGGTAGCCGCGCTGGATCTCTGCCCAGCGCTCAGCCTCGGCCTCGGTGAGCTGCCCGCGCAGCTCGGCCAGCTTGAGCAGGTTGTTCTCGGCGCCCGTGGTCAGCGTCTGGCTCTCGCCGCGGTAGTGGTCGGTGATCAGGGCCTCGACCTCGTCGGCGTTCTGGGCCGCCACCACCTTCTCGGCCAGCTTGTTCATGTTGCGGTACGAGCCCTGCAACTTGAACGGCGGCTCGCTGCGGAAGGCGTCGTCCATGCTGGCGCTGCGCACGTACTGCTGGTTCACCGACAGCACCACCCGCTGGATGGTGCGCAGCCGCTTGAAGACCTCGACGATCTCGTTGACCTCCACCGCCGAGTAGCCGTGCTTGAGGTCGGTCAGCGGCACCTCGGCGCCGTCGGCCATCTCGATGAGCTTGTAGACGTCGGCCTGAGGCCGCACCGCCAGGGGGGCCAGCGCCGAGTTGCTGGTCAGCGAGTTCTCCAGGTAGCTCAGCTCGAAGGCGTCGCGGCTGCCGCTGAGGATCTCGCCCAGGTTGTAGGTGTCGGCGCGGTTGGCGAGCATGTCGGGGATGACGAACTTGTCGCCGGTCTCGGTGTACGGGTTGCCCGCCATGATCACGCAGAACTTCTTGCCCCGCATGTCGTAGGTGCGCGTGCGCCCCCGCCAGACGCCCTCGATGCGGCGCTGGGCGTCGCACAGCGAGATGAACTTCTGCATGAACTCGGGGTGCAGGTGCTGCACGTCGTCGAGGTACAGCATCACGTTGCTGCCCATCTCGAAGGCCAGGTTGACCTTCTCGACCTCCTGGCGCGCCGTGGCGTTGGGCGCCTCGGCGGGGTCCAGCGACAGCACCTGGTGGCCCAGCGACGGGCCGTTGACCTTCACGAACACCAGCCCCAGCCGGTTGGCCACGTACTCCATCAGCGTGGTCTTGCCGTAGCCCGGGGGGCTGGTGAGCAGCAGCAGGCCCATCAGATCCGTGCGCTTGCCCGCGCCCGCGGCGCCCATCTGCTTGGCGAGGTTGTCGCCCACCAGCGGCAGGTACACGTCGTTGATGAGCTTGTTGCGCACGAAGGCGCTCATGACCTTCGGCTGGAACTCGTTGAGCCGCAGCCGCTGCCGGGCCGCCTCGACCACCTGCTGGCGCACCTCGCGGTAGCGCCGGTAGCCCGGCACGCGCTCGGCGATGAAGGCGCTGAGCCGCCCCATGAAGGCGTCCAGGCGCAGGGGCATGCTGCGGTCGTGGATGCGCGGGTGCTGCCCGAACAGGCCGGTGAGGGTGAGGCGGGTGACCGCGCTCGACGGCTCTCGTGGGAGGGCCTCGCCCAGGGCCACGACGCCCGCGGCCTCCAGCAGCAGCTCGGCGTCGAGCGGGGGGGCGGTCGCGTCCCCCTGGGCCGCCGCGTGGTGGGCGGCGTAGGTCTCGAGCCACGCGGTGGCGAGCTCCAGCCGGCCCGGCAGGTCTTGGTTCAGGGCGCGCAGATCGTCGTCAAAGGCGCGGCGATCGCCGCTGGTGTCGAGCTGGGCCAGCAGGCCGCTCACCAGATCCAGCGCCTCGCGGCTGGTGGTGAAGCGCGGGCGCTCGGCGGCCAGCTCCTCGACCAGGTAGGTGGCGGCGAGGGGCGCGTGCGGGACGAGCTCGCCCAGGCCGGCGGCGGGCAGGGCCTCGGTCATCGCCGCTGCGATCTGGTCGCCGAGCACGTTCAGCGCGGGGTGGCTGCCCAGGCTGTCGCGCAGGCGGCTCAGGCTGCGGGCCTTGCGGTGCCAGCGGGCCTTGGCGTCGGCGTCGGTGTAGCCGGTCCAGAACAGCAGCGCGGCTGTGCGGGGCGCGGGCGCGAAGCGCAGCAGGCCCGCGGCCTGGCGCATGTGCAGCAGCTTCTCGAGGATCAGCGTGGCGTCGGCGTCGTGCAGCCCGCGCTCGTAGCCCTCGTCGTAGCGGGTCTGCGCCTGCTCGCGCACGAGGGCCAGCAGGCCGCCCTCGGATCGGGTGGCGTCCAGCAGGGCCTGCACCGTCAGGCCGCCCTCGCCGCGCTCGGCGGCGAAGAGCAGCGTCGCCGCCAGATACTCGGCCCGGTAGACGGTGGGATCCTCGCTGATGAGGGTCTGCGCCCAGTAGTCGCGGGTCGCCACGAAGGCGGGGTCGTCGATGGGCTCGTAGAAGTCGGTGCCCGTCAGGTGCAGGGCCATCTCGCCCTCGCCGCGGGGCACGATGGCCAGCTCCAGCGGGCGGGTGTTCACCGTGAACTGGTGGTTGCCCAGGCTGATGAGATCGCCGCCGCCCTCGAAGAGCTCCAGCTTGTCGCGCAGGCCGCGCAGGGCGTCGTTGCGCGCGCCCTTGAGCTGCCCCAGCAGGGCCTCGGCCCGCACCCCGTCGCCCAGCTCGCCCAGCTGCTCCGCCAGGCGGCGCAGCTTCATGATCATCGCGTCGCTGGCGAAGAACGCGTTGAGCTCGGTCTCGTCCTTGAAGGCGCGGGCCCGGCGGGCGACGCCCTCCAGGATGCGGGTGGCGGCGCCCTGGATGTTCTGGGCGCGGCGGTTGCGCTCGTCGAGCAGGGTCTGCTTGCGGGCGCCGAAGGCGTCGAACACCTCTTCGCGCTTGGCCGCCAGATCGCCCAGGAACTCGTCGAACTCGCTGAAGCGGGCCTCGAGCTCCTCGAGCTGCACCATCAGCCGGCCCTGCTCGTCGTCGCAGCGCTCGGGCGTGTCGCACATGGCCAGCGCGCTCGACACGCTCTGGCCGAACAGCTTGAACTGGGCGCCGAACTCGGCGCGGCCCTCGCGGCCCAGCAGCGACTTGCGGCGGCCCTCCAGGGTGGCGCGCACCCGGTTGAGCTGGCCGAAGACGTCGCTGATGTCCTCGAGGATCTGCGTGCGCGCCGTGGCGTCGTCGATCTCGAGCCCGCTGATGACCTCGGTCAGCAGATCCAGGCCCTGGGCGAGGGCCTCCAGGCGGGCCCGCAGCGGATCGATCTCGGCGACCTTCTCGCAGCGCTCGATGTCGCCGTCGAGGGTCTCCAGGTCGCGCTTCAGCGGCCCCAGCGACTCGTCGCGCAGCAGGAACTGCACGCACTCGCGGGTGATGCGGTCGAAGTGCTCGCTCGCCTCGGCGTCGAGGGTGTCGAGCCGCGCGCGATCGATGTAGCGCGTCTCCTGCTTGCTGATGATCTCGCCGCGCAGGGTGCGCAGGCCCGTGAGCGCCTTGAGGAAGGCCTCGACGGTGTTCAGCTCGCTGGTGGACAGGCTGCGGGTGACCTCGGCGTAGCGGGCCTCGGCGGTGGCGAGCACCTCGGCGGCCTGCTGGCGGAACGCCACCACCTTCTCGAACTCGTCGACGATCAGCTCAGCGGTGCGCTTGAGATCAGCCAGCCGGGGCGCGACGCCCACCTCGGCGTGGCCCAGCCAGTGGTAGCTGTCCGACATGCGGCCCAGGCCGCGGATCAGATCCTCGTAGGTCTGGCGGTCGGGGGTGGAGTTGTCCACCAGCCGGCACAGGCTGTAGGCGTCGCTGATCCCGCGCACCAGATCGGCGTTGCCCACCTTGGCCAGGTACGATCCGTCGGTGGGCGCCTGCGCGGCGAACTCCGCCGACGTGAAGGGCGTCTGCCACACCTGCATCGGGTGCACGCGGGTGGCGGCCTCGCTCGCGGTGCGGAACACCACCATGCGGCCGTCATCGAAGATGCTGTAGCCGTGGCAGTAGATGGGGTTCTGCACCTCTTTGCGGATCAGGTTGTACGGCAGCAGCGCGTACAGGCCGGTGGCGCCCTCGTAGAAGACGTAGAGCACGTCCTCGCCGTTGGGGCTCTTGAGCGCGCGCTTGAACCGCAGGCCCGGCGGGGCGTTGTCGAAGACCTTGTAGTCGCCGGTGCGCAGGTAGTAGCCGCCGGGGAAGATCACGCCGTGATCCTCGGGCAGCTGCACGCAGGCGCGGCCGATGGCGTCGATGCGCGCGGCGCTCTGCGTGCGGGCGTTGAACACCAGGTAGCGGTAGGTCTCCTCGCGGTACGGCTTGATCTTCAGCAGCACCAGCTCGCCGAGCCGGGCGTAGTGGATCTCGCCGTCATCGAGGGTCTGGTTGGCGTCGTCGACGGGCTCGCGGTAGACGCCGGCGCCGTCGGCGGTGTTGTTCTCGACCTTGATGGTCAGATCACCGCCGACGGTCTCGACGAAGCACACGTCCTCGATGTTGATGTGCGGGTGCTCGCCGCTGACCTGCATCTCGCGGGTGGTGGCGGTCCACTCGAAGTCGTGGCTGGGCGGCCACGTGTAGTCCCGGTCCCCGCGGTTGTCGATGTAGGTGAGCCGGCCGTCCTTCTCGACGCGCCAGCGGAACACCTTGATGTCGGCCTCGGCGGGGCCGATGCGGAACAGCGCCAGCAGCAGGGTGTCGGTCTTGCGCAGCTGCTCCAGCCGCGTCTCGCGGTAGTAGCGGTACAGGTCGGTGAAGGCTTTGACGAACTGCGGATCGGCGAGGAAGCCGCCCACCGCCTGATCGAGGGGGGCCGCGGCGAACTCGAGCCCATCGGCCGACTCGGTGTAGCCCTGGACGCTGAACACGTCTGAGACGGCGGTCTCTTGCTTGAGCCCCAGGAACACGTTGTAGGCCAGCAGCAGCTGCCCACCGACCTGAACGATGTCGCGGGGCACGCAGTTGTTCTCGGTGCGCACCCGGGCGTTGGTGGTGATGGCCAGCTCGTTGCCGCCGAACACCTCGGTGCGGGCAGCGTTGAGGGCGTCGACCTGAGCGCGCAGGGCCTTGCCCTGGCTCACCAGCCGCCCGCGGATCACCTCGTAGTTGCCGGCCTCAACGGCGGCGTCCGCCTGATCGACCTGCTGCTCGTCCGCCATGACGCTCCCTCAGCGCCGGCCCCGCGTGGGGCGGGCCGGCTCGATGGGGTGAGAAGACACAGATGGGGCCCCCGGAGGGGAGGGGCGGGCGGCGCCTGACACCGCGCCGCCCGGGTCGGCCTCAGCCCTCGACGTCGAGGCCCAGGGCCTTGGCCTGGGCCGCGAGCTGCGCGAGCTTCGTGGCCCGCTCGCCCTCGGCGCCGCTGGCCAGCTTCGTGAGCAGGCTCGCCAGGCTGACGTTCTTGAGATCCTCGGCGGACACGCCGCTGATCATCTGCGTCAGGTCGTCGGGCAGGCTGCGGGAGCCGTCCAGGTAGCCGCCGAGGGTCTTCTGGGCGGTCTCGCTGTTGTCCATGAACCCGTCCATGGACTGGCCCAGGCTGACGGCCTTGACGAAGCGATCGAAGAAGGCGCCGTCGCCGCCCACGATGTTGATCTTCGCCTGCTGCATGGCGGCGCCCATGACCTGCGCCTGCGCCTGCGCGACGGTGACCTGGGTCTCCATGCGCTTGAAGGCGATGAGCCGCTGCTGGTCGAGCTGGAAGCGGAACTCCTCGTGGGCCCGGCCCTCGGCGTCCAGCTGCTTCATCGCCAGCGCCTTCTCGGCCAGCCCCTTGGCCTCGGCCAGGTACTGCTCCTCGGCCGCCTTGGCCTCGGCGATACCGCGCTTCTCGATGGCCTGGGCCTCGGCCTCCTGCACCCGGACCAGGGCCATGCCCTTCTCCTGGTCGCCGGCGGCCTCGGCCAGCTTGGTGCCGCGCACCACGTCGGCCTGGGCCTCGCCCTCCTTGCGGTGGGCGTCGGCCTTGGCCTCGCGCACCTTCACCTCGGCCAGCCCCTTCTGCTCGGTGGCCACGGCGTCGGCCTGGGCCTGCTCCACGCTCACCTTCGCGCGGGCGAGGCCCACCTTCTCGATGGCGCCGGCCTCGGCCTCCTGCACGCGCACCTTGGCCAGCCCCTCGGCGGCGGACTCGGCCTGCACACCCTCGGCGAGCCGGATCTTCGCGCGGGCCAGCTTGTCGGCGGCCTCCAGATCGGCCTCGGCCATGGTGAGCTTCTTGCGGGCGTCGTGCTTGGCGACCTCTTCCTGGGCCTCGGCGGCCTTGATGTGCTTGACCAGCTCCTGCTGGGCCTCGGCCTCGGCGCCGACGATGGTCACCTTCTTGTTTCGCTCCGCCTCGGCGTGGGCGCGCAGGTCCTTGATGCGCTCCTCCTCCTCGGCGACGGTCTTCTCGACGGCGATGCGCCCGCGCACCACGTCGGCGATCTCCTTGCGCTGGACCTCGAGGTCCTTCTCCTTGGCGATGCGGCGCAGCTCCACCTCGCGCTCGCGCCCCACCTCTTCGAGATCGGCGGCCTTCTTGACCCGCACGCCCTCGACGGCGACCTCGCGCTCGCGGGCCTTGTTGGCCACCTCGACGGCGCGGGCCTTGTTCTCCTCGCCGATCTGCACCTCTTCCTGGGCCTTCTGGCGGGTCAGCGCCGTGCGCTTCTCCTCCTCGGCGCGCACCCGCTCGGCCTCGTTGCCCTCGCGGGTCTGGGCGATGGCGATCTCTTTGTCCTTCTTCGCCTGGGCGTCGGCGCGGGCCTGCTCGAAGCGGTAGACCGCCTCGTCCGCCGTCAGATCCTGACGGCCGATGTCCATGCGCTCCTTCTGCTTGAGCTCGTTGGTCTGCACGTTCTGCATGGCCGTGAGCTCGGTGATCTTGCGGATACCCTGGGCGTCCAGGACGTTCGCCGGATCGAGCTTGCTGAGCGGGGTCTGCTCCAGGAAGTCGATGGCCGCGTCCTCGAGGGCGTAGCCGTTGAGGTCCTGGCCGATGACCTCGATGATCTGGTCCTTGAAGTCATCGCGCTGGGTGTAGAGCTGCTCGAACTCGAGCCGCTTGCCCACGGTCTTCAGGGCCTCCGAGAACTTCGCCAGGAACAGCTCCTGCAGCGTCTCGTGGTGGCTGGCGCGGGCGCAGCCGATGGCCTGGGCGACCTTCAGCACGTCGTCCTTGGTCTTGTTGACCCGCACGAAGAAGGTGACCTGGATGTCGGCGCGGATGTTGTCTTTGCAGATCAGGCCCTCGTGGCCCTCGCGCTTCAGCTCGATGGCCTTGACCGAGATGTCCATCACCTCGGCCTTGTGGATGATGGGGACCACCACCCCGCCGGTGAACGTGACGTCGGGCTCGGCCCGCATCTTGTTGATGATCAACGCCTTGCCCTGCTCCACCTTGCGGTAGAACTTGGCGATCATCACCGCCACGCCCGCGAGGACGAGGACGACGATCCCAAAGCGACGGCCCTGAGCGCCTGACCTCGTGAGTCGGTCCACGAGAGACGCCTTAGAAGCGGACGACGAAGCCGCCTGGGCCGGTGGGGACCGCACCACCGCGGGCGCTGAGATCGTCCATCTGCTCTTCGCGGGCCGCCTGGACCGCGATCCCCGTGATCGCGCCCGCAGAGGCGGCGATCGCCGCGACGGTCAGCCAGAAGTACCACTTCTTGACGATCCGCTCCTTTGGCTTCGGCGGCGGCGGCCTGGCCTTCGTCGGTCCAGGCTTCGGATCGAGGGCTGCGAGGCGGGCAGCTCGGGCCTCGTCGAGCTCCTCACGGTGGGTCGAGTCGGGCTCGTCCAAGGCGGCCCCGCGCGACTCCTCCTGCAGCTCCTTGATGGTCGCGGTCGCGGTCTCGCGTTCGGAGACCGCGTCCTCGTCGAGCGCCTCGCGGTAGCCGCTCCAGGCCGCGATCGCGGCCTCGTAGTCGCCGAGCGCGGTCGCGGCCTCGGCCTCCTTGGCCCAATTGGCCGGGCTCGGATCGTCCTCGCGGGCGGCGACGGCGAGCTCGCGAGCTCGGGTCAGGTCACCGGCTTCGAGCGCGGCCTCCACAGACGAGGCGGAGGCCGCCGGCGCGGCGAGAAGCGGCCGGGGTCCGAGGCAGAGGCCGACGCTGAGGGTCGCGACGAGGAGGGAGACGCAGGACATGCGCCCGCTCGAGCGGCGCTCCGGCGCTCGCGCTCCGTGGCGGCGGGCAGC
>JAUHVS010000076.1 GCA_030424955.1 bacterium
CCCAGGGGAAGAACCGGCCGTCCACGCCGCGGGCGGCCTTCTCCCACTCGGCCTCGGTGGGCAGGCGCCAGGGCAGCCCCGTGAGCTCGGCGCGCCACCGGGCGTAGGCCTCGGCGCACTCGGCGTCCACCATCACCACCGGCAGATCGGTGCTCCAGGTGTAGGTGGCCTCGTCGTCCTCGGAGCCCGTGCGCGGCGCCCAGCGGATGGCGTCGTCCTCGCGGCCGCCCTTCACCAGGGCGTTGATGAACTCCAGGTACTGGCCGTTGGTGACCGGCTCGCGCTGCATCACGAAGGCGGGCACCCAGCGGGTGACGAAGGGGTGGCCGTCGATGGCGCCGGGATCGCCCCCGAGCCAGCACGGGCCCGCCGGCACGAACACCTCGTGGGGGGTGAGCCGATCGGGGCTGGGCAGCACCACGGGGCGGGCGGCGGCCTCCCCCCGGCGGCGGCCGTCCCAGTGCTGGCCGCGGTCGATGAGCACCGGGTAGCGCACGGGCAGCCGCCCTGGGTGCTCCAGCTCCACCAGGTAGCTGCCCCGGGGCAGGGCCAGGTGGTCGATGGGCAGGGGGATCGGGCCCTGCACCAGGGTGGGCCGCAGCATGCGGTCGACGGTGGCGTAGCGGTACAGGCGCGCCGTCGCGTGGGGCGGATCGCAGCGCACCGACAGGCGGCCGCTGCCCTGCAGGTAGCTGATGAAGTCCGCGCGCTGGGCGGCGCTCGCGGGCAGGGCCTCGGCGTGGGTGCGGATCAGCGCCTCGTAGCGGATGACCTCGGCCCCGTCGCGGGCGGCCTCGGCCGTGGCGTGGCGCTCGATGTACAGGCGGGCGAGGCGGGCGTGGGCCTCGGGCAGGTCGGGCTCATGGCTCAGGGCGGCCCGCAGGCGCTCCTCGCGGGCGACCTCGGCCTCGGCGGCCAGCCGGTCGGCGTCATCGGCGGCGTCGGCCTTGGCCCAGGCGCTGCGCTTCTGCTCGGTGGGCGCGTAGATGGGCAGCTCGGCGAGCGCGCGCTGCGAGGCCTGGCGGTGGGCCCGCGCGGCGGCGCGGTGCTCGGTCACCAAGGGCAGGAAGCCGTCGGCCTCGCGCACCAGCTTCAGGGCGTCCGCGCGCTTGCGGGCGCCCTCGAGCCACGCGGCGATCTCCTCGGCCATCGCGCCCGCGTTGGGGTAGCGATCGGCGGGGTCCTGCGACATGGCGCGGTCGCAGATGTCGATCAGCGCCCGGGGGATCGGCAGATCGCCCTCCACGGGGCGGCGGCGGCCCAGGATGATCTGCATCATCACCGCCATGGGCACCTCGCCGTCGAAGGGGTGGCGGCCGGTGAGGATCTGATAGAGCACCGAGCCCAGCGAGAACACGTCGCTGGTGGGGCCGAGGGCGTCCAGATCGCCCTGGGCTTGCTCCGGCGCCATGTACATGGGCGTGCCCACCGCGTCGCCGTTGCGGGTCTCGAGGGGCGAGCCGTGCTTGAGGCTGCGGCGCTCGATGATGTGATCGGGGTCGATGAGGGTGGGGTTGTCGTCGTCAGGCACCACCGCGTCGAGGGGCTTGGCGATGCCCCAGTCCATCACCACCACCTCGCCGAAGGCGCCGATCATGATGTTGTCGGGCTTGAGGTCGCGGTGGATGACCGCGCAGCTGTGGGCGTAGGCCATGGCCTCGCAGGCGGAGTGGAACCAGCCGACGAGGCGGTGCAGGGTGGGCGGGGTCTCGCCCGCCTTGGGCGCGTGCAGGGCCTTGATGTGCTTGGTGAGCGTGCGGCCGCGCACCTTCTGCATGGTGTAGTAGAGGCGATCGCCCGGCATGCGCCCGATGCTGTGCACCGACACGATGCCGGGGTGCTGCAGCTGGGCGGTGAGGCGGGCCTCCTCGATGAAGCGGGCGACGGCCTCGGCGCCGGCCTCCTGGCCGTGCACCACCTTCAGGGCGACCCGCCGGTTCAGCACCGGATCGCGCACGTCGAGGACCTCGCCCATGCCGCCGCGGCCGAGCTGGCCGTGGCGCTCGTAGCCGTCCAGGCCGTCGGGGTGGTCGGGGTCGCGGCTGAGATCCAGGGGCGACAGGCCAAAGGCCTGGGCGAGCTGCGCCTGGCGGCTGGTGTCGCGGCGCGCGGGCGTGGTGTCGGCGTCGATGGTGCCCAGCACCGCGGGGATGACCAGGGCCTCCCGGGCGCGGGTGGCCAGGGGGCCCGGCACGTTCGCCAGCACGGCGTCGCGGGCTGAGGGCCCCAGGCTGACCAGGGCGCGCAGCAGGGCCTCGAACAGGGGGCCGTCATCGGCGGGCTGGCCGTCGGGCTGCTGGCCGTCGGGTTGCTGGCCGTCGGGCTGCTGGCCGTCGGGCAGATCGGCGTCGCTCACCAGGCGCCCCCCTCGATGCTGCGGCGCACCCGCTCGCAGCGCTCAGCATAGTCCCGCGCCGCCGGATCGGCGGGATCGAGGGCGCGGCACACCTTGAACAGCCGCTCGGCCTCGCCGAAGGCCTTGTCGTGGAAGGCGCGCACGGCCCGCTCGAAGGTGGGGCGGGTGGCGTCCTTGGCGGCCACGGCGCCGGCCGGATCGGCGTCGTAGACCTCGTAGATGTCGAGATCGGCCCGCAGGCGGTCAGCCAGGCGCAGGCGGTGGCCCGCCTGGCTCAGCAGCTCGCGGCAGTCGCCGCCCACCAGCACCCCGGCGCGCAGGCGCTTGGTGCGGCCCTCGAGGCTGGCCGCGATGTTCACGGCGTCGCTGATGACGGTGGTGTCCATGCGCCGGGCGTTGCCCACCGTGCCCAGCACCAGATCGCCCTGGTTGATGCCGATGCCGATGCGGATGGGCGGGGCGCCGCGGGTGCGCCGCGCGGCGTTGAAGGCGGTGATGGCGTGCTGCAGGCCGACCCCAGCGGCCACGGCGTCGGTGAGCGGCCCGGGGAACAGGGCCATCACGGTGTCACCCATGTACTTGTCGACGAAGCCGCCGTGGGCGGTGATCACGGGCTCCAGCACCGACAGGTACTCGTTGACGAAGCGGAAGCTGTCGTCGGGGGCCCAGCCCTGGGTGAGCTCGCCGAAGCCGTGCATGTCGGCGAAGAGCACGCTCATGCACTGCGCCTTGGCGTCCCCGGGGGCCAGCTCGGCGAGGGAGCCGTGGCCCAGGGCGTCCACGAAGGCGTGGGGCACGAAGCGGTCCACCGCGCGGTTGAACCGGCTCAGCGTCAGGTGGGTGCGCAGCCGGGCCACCAGCTCGGGGCCGTCGATGGGCTTGGTGACGTAGTCGTTGGCCCCCGCAGCGAGGCCGCTGACCAGGTCGCCGGGCTGGTTCTTGGCGGTCACCAGCAGGATCGGCAGCGCTGCGCCGTGCTGGGTCTGGCGGATGGCCTCGGTGACGGCGAGGCCGTCGAGGTCGGGCATCATGACGTCGAGCAGGATGGCGTCGGGCGCGAGGCCGTCGGCCAGCCGGTCCAGGGCGGCGCGGCCGCCCAGGGCGGTGTGCACGTTGAACCCGTGGGGCCGCAGGCACTGCAAGATGACCTGCAGGTTGATGGGCTCGTCGTCCACCACCAGGATGTGCGCGCCGTCCCCCACGGGCAGCTGCCCTTCAACGGGCCCGAGGGGCATGGTCAGGGGCCGCACGGCCTGGGACGGGCGGCGCAGCGCGTGGTGGGCCAGGTGCTCCACCCCGGTGGCCACGGGCAGGGTGAACCAGAAGGTGCTGCCTTCGTCCAGGGCCGACAGCAGCCCGATCCGGCCCCCGTGGGCCTCGATCAGCTGCCGCGCGATGCTCAGGCCCAGGCCGGTGCCCCCTCGGCCGGTGTCGCGGTGCTGCTCGCCCTGATCGAAGGCGTTGAACACGTCGGCCTGGTGCGCGGGCGCGATGCCGGGGCCGGTGTCGGACACCCGCACCCGGACCTGGTCGCCCTCGGCGGCGGCGGCGACGGTCACCGTGCCGGCGTCCGTGAACTTCACGGCGTTGCCGATCAGGTTCAGCAGGATCTGCTCCAGCCGCGCCGGATCGGCCATGACCCGGGGCAGATCGGCGGGCAGGTCGATGCGCAGGGTCAGGGCCTTGGCGGCCACCAGCGGCCCCAGGATGCCCGCGGCGCGCTCCACCACCTCGGCGGTGTGGGTGGGCTCGACGTGCAGGCTGAGGGCGTCCTCGCGCAGGGCCGAGAAGTCGAGGATGTCGTTGATCAGCGACGCGAGCCGGCGGCCGCTCAGGCTGATCATCTCGAGGTTGGCCTCGGTGGTGGCCGACAGCGGGCCGCCGCCGCCCGCCAGCAGGGTGCCCGCGAGGCCGATGATGCCGTTGAGGGGCGTGCGCAGCTCGTGGCTGGTCTTGGCCAGGAAGTCGTCGCGCAGGCGGTCCACCTCGGTGAGCCGGCGGTTCTGCTGGGTGAGCCGGCTGGCCGCCTCGCGGGCCTCGGTGAGCAGGATCGCGTTCTGGAGCGCGATGGCGCCCTGGCTCGCGATGGCGTGCACCAGCCGCGCGCGCCCGGTGGTGAACACGCCCGGGGCCAGGGTGTTCTCGAGGTACACCACGCCCAGCAGGGCGCCCTGGTGGTGCAGCGGCACGCAGAGCACCGCGCGCACGCCGCGGGCGACCACGTCGGGCACAGCGCCGTAGGGGCTCTCGCGGGCGTCGTCGAGCACCAGCTGCTCGCCGGTGCGGGCCACGAACTGCACGATCTCGTCGGGGAGCGCGGCGAAGGCGTCCAGGGCCACGGCCTGCAGGACCTCCACGCCGTCGCTCTTGGCCTCGGCGGCCACCACCAGCTCGTCATTGCGCTGCAAGACCAGCACCCCGCGCTCGGCGGCGGCGTTCTCCACCACGATCTGCATCAGGGTCTCGAGCAGATCCGACAGCTCGGCGTGGGCGCCCAGGGCCTCGGAGGCGGCCAGCACGGCCTTCACGTCCAGGGTGGGGCCCACGGCGCGGCTGTCGGTGGCGGAGCCCAGCAGGTCGCTGTGCCGGGCGTGGAGCTGGGCCGCGGCGGCGTCGGCGCCCCAGGCGAGGTAGGCCCGCTCAGCCTCGCGCAGGTGGGCGCGGGCGAGCATCACCCGCTGGCTGCGCAGGTGGCAGCGGGCGGCGCGGTGGTGGGCCAGGCCCTCGTCGTGCACGAAGCCCTGCTGGTGGGCGAGCCGGGCGGCCTCGGTGAACCCGTCCAGGGCCTCCAGGGCGCGGCCCTGCAGGGCGTGCAGCTCGGCCTGCACCAGCACCGGGCGGTGGGCGTGGTTGCTGGGGGCGGTGGCGGCGAAGCTGTGCAGCCGGGCCAGATCCGCCTCGGCCTCGGCGATGAGCGCCGCGCGATCCTCGCCGGGCGGGGCCTGCTGGGCCAGCGCGCAGGTGGCCACGGCGCGGTAGGTGATGGCGGCGGGGAAGGCCACCGCGGGCGCCACGGCCGGATCCTGCAGGGTGGGGGCGTGGGCGCGCATGGCGGCCAGCGCGCGGTCCGGGGCGTCGAAGACCAGCCCGAGCAAGGCCTGGGCGCAGGCGATGTAGGCCGAGATGACGGGCGGGGCCTTGCTGAGGCCCGGCGCCGCCTGCACGGCGTCGAAGCGGTCGCCGCACAGGGCCGCCGGATCGGCGGCGCCCCGGCGCAGGGTCGCGACGGCCTGCCCCCAGATGGCGACGGACAGCGCCGCCAGGTCTTGCCCGTGCCGGGTGAGGGTGGCGGCGACCTGCGGCAGATCGGCGTCGAGGGTGGCCAGCGGCGTGCCGCTCAGCAGCCGCACCATGTAGCGGGTGTTGACGCAGTAGCCGTAGACGTTCGGATCGCCCAGCTCCAGGGCGCGGCGGGCGCCCGCCGCCAGGCCCGCGGCGGTCTGTGCGAAGGGCGCCTTCCAGTGGTGGATGAACGCCAGGTACTCCACGAGGCCCTCGGCGGCCCCGTCTGGCAGGTCGCGCCGGCGCATGCCCTCGGACACCTGACCCACCAGCCAGCCCGCGTCGTACTGGCCCAGGGCGCACAGCAGGATGCCCAGGTGGCTGAAGGCCGTGGCCGAGCCGGGGGCCACGCCGTGGCGCAGGGTGAGCTCGACGCCGTGCACGGTGGCGGCGGGGTGCAGGGCCTGCAGGCCCATGGCGACGCTGGGCAGGCCGCCACCGAGCACCTCAAGGGTCGCGCGCAGGGTGGGATCGGTGGCGCTCGGCAGCCGCCCGACCCCCTCCACCCCCAGGCCCACGATGGTCTGCACCACCGCCCCCACGCTGGCGTGTAGCGCGGCCAGCGAGGTGGGCACGGGCACGGGGTGGCCCAGATCACCGCAGGTGGCGATGACGGCCTGCGCCGCGGCCGACACCTGGAGCTCGTTGATCAGCAGGTGGGTGCGCAGGGTGTGGATGCCCACGCGGTCCAGCGCGGACCGCGCGCGGGCGTCCACCACGTCGGCCAGGGCGCGGGCCTGCGAGCTGTCGCCCGCCAGCCGGGCGGCGTCGGCGAGGCCCTGGTGCAGGGCCAGGGCGAGGGGGTAGTGGGTGTCCCAGCCGTCGTCGGGCAGCAGGCTGAGGCCCGTCTCGAAGTGGCCGCGGCCCAGCTCGTGGGCGCCCGCGGCCCGCGCGCGCTCAGCGGCGCGGCGCAGCACCTCGGCGGCCTCGGCCCGCTCGGGGGCGCCCGTCAGGCCGGCGGCGCCGCGGGTGAGGTGATCGGCCAGATCGAAGAGCGCGTCGTCCGTGAAGGGGGCGCCTGGCGTGCGGGCCGTGAGCGTGTGGCGGGCCACGGCCAGGTGGAGCGCCACCTGCTCGCGCTCGGGCAGGAGCGTGCGGGCGGCCTCTTGCACGCGGTCGTGCACGAAGCGGTAGCGGCTGCCCTCGCCGGCGGCCTCGGGGCGCAGCGCGGCCTCGCCCACCGGGCGCAGCAGGCCCTGCTCGATGGCGGGGGCCAGCCCCCGGACCACGGCGTCGATGGGCAGGTGGCGCACGGCGGCCAGGGTGTCGGCCGCGACCTCGGTGCCCACGGTGGCGGCCTGCACGAGCAGCGCGCGGCTCGCGTCGGGCAGGCGCCGGATGCGGCTGGCCAGCAGCTCCACCACGTTGTCGGTGATGTCGGCCGCGGCGATGGCCTCGAGATCCCAGACCCAGCGCCGCTGGCCCGGGTCGTAGCCCAGCAGGCCGTCCTCGTAGAGGGTCTGCAGGAACCGCCGCACGAAGAAGGGGTTGGCGCCGCTCTTCTGGCGCACGACCTCGGCGAGGGGCTCGGTGAGGGCCCGCGGGAGATCCACGGCGGCGGCCACGAGGGCGTGCACGGCGCTCGCGCCCAGGGGATCGAGGGCGAGCCGGCGCGCCGGCGTGCGGCGCTTGGTCAGATCAGCCAGGAGCGCCGCCAGCGGGTGGCCGTCGGCCAGGCCGGCGTCGCGGGTGGCGCCCACCAGCAGCAGCGCCGACACGCTGGCGTCGAAGAGCAGGCGCTCGATGAGCGCGAGGGTGGCGCCGTCGGCCCACTGCAGGTCGTCGAGCACCAGCACCACGGGGTGGCCGGGGCGCGCCAGCACCGCCAGCGCGGCGGTGAGGGCCTCGGCCAGCCGCAGCCGCGCCGCGTCGGGGGCGAGGGCGGGCACGGGGGCGGTGTCGCCCAGCAGGTGCGCCATGGCGGGCACCAGCTCGCTGAGCACCTGCCCGTTGGGGCCGACGGCCTCCTTGAGGGCCGCTGCCCAGCGGCTGACGTCGGCGTTGGCGCGGGCCAGCACCTGCGACAGCAGGCCGTCGAGGGCCTCGGCGAGCACGGCGTAGGGCCGGTCGCGCTCGTAGCGCCGGGCCTTGCCGGTGGCGAAGAACCCACCGGCGGCGGCCACGGCGGGGTGGAGCTCGGCGATGAGCCGGCTCTTGCCGATGCCCGCGGGCCCGCTGACCACGATGAACTCGGCGGCGCCCGTGCGGGCGCTCTCCAGGGCGCCCTCGAGGGCGGCCACGGCCTTGGTGCGGCCGAACAGCTGCTGGGGCAGGCGGAAGGTGGTGCTGAGGCGGACGCCGCGGGCGACGAAGCCCGCCAGGGAGCCCTCGCCGTGGGCCGCCGCCAGGGCGCGGACGTCCGCCAGCAGCCCGGCGGCGGTCTGGTAGCGGGCCTCGGGGGCCTTGGCCAGCAGGGTGTCGATGAGGTCAGCGAGGGCGGCGGGGCCCGCGAGGCGCTGGGGGCGGCGGGCGACGTGGGCGTGCACCCAGCCGGCGGGATCGTCAGCGCTCAGCGGCGGCGCGCCGGTCCACTGCTCGAACAGCACCACGCCCAGGGTGTACAGGTCGGCCCGCGGATCGACCGCCCGGTTCATGCGGCCGGTCTGCTCGGGGGCCACGTAGGGCAGCCGCGGGCCCAGGGCGCCGGGATCGATCAGCGGCGCCACCGCCAGGCCCGACAGCCGGGTGGCCTCGTCGAAGCCGGTCAGCCGCGCGCTGCCGTCGCTGGCCAGCCAGAAGGCGCTGGCGGTGAGGCTGCGGTGCACCACGCCCCCCTCGTGCACCGCCGCGACGGCGGCGATGAGGGCCTCGGCGCGGGCCAGGAAGGCGGCCAGATCGCCGCGCACCGACGGGGCCAGCGGCAGGGGCGTGAGCCCGCTGTCGGGCAGCGCGAGGGCGGGGCGGTCGTCGACGGCCGGCAGGGGCAGGGGCTTGAGCACGGCCGAGGTGGGCAGCGCCGACAGCACGCTGCGGGCGTTGCGCAGGGCGGCCCGGGCGGCGGGGGCGTCGGCGGCGGCGAACCGCAGCAGGACGCTCTCTCCGGTGGACAACACCGCCCGCTGCAGGGGGCCGGTGTAGGGCAACGCAAAGGCCGGAGCCAGGGTGGTCGAGGGGTGCGGCAAGGGCGTATGTTCCCTGGGTACGACGCGCGTCGCGGGAGTCTAGCACCGAATGCCGCTCACGTTGAGAGGACAGCGGATCGTGGCCACGGCCAGCGCGCTGCCGGGCGCCGCGGTGACCACCGAGGCCCTGATCCGGCAGGCGATGCCGGCCCGGGACCCCGCCGAGATGACGGCGCGGCTGGGCATCGAGCGGCGCCACTTCGCCGACGCCTCGGACACGGTGGCCTCGGTGGGGGCGCAGGTGCTGCGGGCGGCCCTGGACCGCGCGGGGTGGGCGCCCGAGAGCCTGCAGCGCTGCCTGCTGGTCAACAGCCACGCCGGCGATCACCCCATCCCGGCCACGGTCAACGCGCTGCTCGAGGCCGCGGGCATCCGCCACACCTGCGGCGGGGTGGACCTCAACAACGCGTGCACCGGCTTCGTGTCGGCCTTCGACCTGGGGGCGCGGCTGGTGGCGACGGGCGTCGACCGGGTGGCGGTGGTCACCGTTGAGCTGCTCTCGCGCTGGATCGGCCCGGCGCAGCCCCGCTCCTGGGTGGTGCTGGCCGACGCGGCCGCGTGCTGCCTGCTCGGGCCGGGGCCCGACGGCGCGGGGCTCGTGGCCGCGGACTTCGGCAATGACGGCAGCCGGCTGCCGGCTGTCACGCTGGCCCACGGCGCCGAGCGCCGGGTGACCTTCGGGGTGCCCGGCCGCGCGTTCTTCGACTACGCCCTGGAGGGCATGCTCAGCAGCGCGCAGGCGGTGCTGGGCGAGCTCGGGCAGCCGGTGGGCGCGGTGGACTGGTTCGTGCTGCACCAGCCCAACGGCGCGCTGTTCGATCGCTTCTTGAGCGAGCTGCACATCCCCGCCGATCGCACGGTGCGGGTGGTGGACCAGATCGGCAGCGTGGGCGCCGCCTCGGCGGCCTATGGCCTGGCGCGCCTGCTGGACGAGAAGCCGGTGCAGCCGGGGGACCTGGTGCTGATGGTGGCGGTGGGCGCCGGCGCGAGCCGCGGGGCCGTGCTGTGGCGGGCGTGACAGCGAGCGTGACACCGGGCCTCACGGCGGGCCGCGGGCAGGCGCTGGCCGTGCGGGCCTGGGCCGCGGCCTTCGCCGGCCTGGCGCGCTGGCACCGCTACTCGGTCACCGGCCTCGACACCCTGCTGGGCGACGAGCCGTTCCTGGTGGTGGGCTACCACGGCCGCCCCATCGCCCACGACCTGATCATGCTGCAAGAGGCCATCCACGCCCGGCGGGGCTACCGGCCCCACGCCATCGTGCACCGCACGCTGTACACGCACCCGGTGAGCGGGCCGCTGTTCCAGGGCCTGGGCATGCTGCCGGGGGACGGCCCCGAGCTGGACGCCGCCGTGGCCCGGGGGGAGCACATCATCGTGACCCCGGGGGGCACCCGCGAGGGCCTGCGGAGCGCGCGCCACCGCCACCGGGTCGCGTGGGGGCGCCGCACGGGCTACGTGCGCCTCGCCCTGCGGCTGGGCCTGCGGGTCGTGCCGGTGGCCACCTACGGCACCGATCACACCTTCATCGGCCTCAACGACGGCGACCGCTGGGGCCGCCGCCTGCGGCTGCCGCCGGGCGTCCCGGCCTGGCTGGGGGTGGGCGCGGTGGGGGTGTGGCCGCTGGCGGTGCCGTTCCCGGCCCGGTTCCACCAGCGCATCGGCGCGCCCATCGATCTGCACGCCCACGGGCACCTCGCCCACGACGACCGCGCGGGGCACCAGGCGGCCCACGGGCGGATCGTGGCCGCCGTGCAGGCCCTGTTGACCCCGCCCGGAGCCCCTCGCTGAGGCCCGGCGCGCTGACCCCAGGAGGGGCGCCATGCCCGATCTGCTGTCCCTGCTCACCGATGACGCCCTGGCGGCCCTGCAGGCGGGCTACGACTACCCGACCATGCGCGCGGGCTTCACCCGGGCGGTGATCGCGCCCTACGGCCCGGGCGGGGCCTGGGTGTCGGCGCAGACCGATCACTTCTACGAGATCGAGGCCACGGGGGCGCCGGGCATGGCCGCCATCGACCGCGAGCGTTGCATCTTGGCGATGCTGGCGGGGCGGGGGGGCGCCGAGCTCGCGATCCACATCTACTGGGGCCTGGCGGTGGGGCTGACGGTGCCCGAGCTGCTCGACATCTTCTTCCTGGCCGGCACCTATGGCGGCGTGCCCGCATACAAAACAGGCCTGGATCTGTTATCGCGCGTATTGCCCGTGCTGCAGGCGGCGGCCAGCGATGGCGCCGCCCGCACGCGCGACGTGCTGCCCCGCGTGGCGGCGCTCTTCGCCCCGCCGGTGGGGTGAGGCGCCGCCCGCGGGCGCTTGACGGGGGGGGCCGCGCCGGCCGCCCCGACTGGAGGGGCCGTGCCGCCGAGCGCTGATCACACCGAGACCCAGGCCCGCGGGGCCTCTGCGCTGCTGCGCCTGCTGCCGACCCTGGTGGCCGTGCTGGGCACCGCCGCCACCTTCGCCGTCGCGCAGGGCCTGATCCCCAGCCGGTACTCGACCCTGCTGCTCGAGCGCGGCTGGACCCAGCCCGCGACGGTGGCCCTGTTCTTCTGGGGGCTGGGCCACGTCATCCGCCAGGTGGTGGTGCAGGGGGGCGAGCGCCGCGCGCTGCGGGCCTGCCGGGTGGCCTTCGCCCGCGATCCGGTGGGCCCAGACGCCGTCGGCCCCATGATGCGCCAGCTCGCGGGCTACCAGCACACCCTCGCCGGCTCGGTGGCGACGGCGGTGCTGAGCTACTTCCGCACCCACCGGCCCACCCGCGACGAGGTGGTGGACGTGGCCCACAAGGCCATGGACCAGGCCCGCGACGAGGTGGAGCTGGACTACCGCCCGCTGAACGCCGTGATGTGGCTGCTGCCGCTGTCGGGCTTCGTGGGCACGGTGATCGGCATGTCGGCGGCCATCGCCAGCTTCGACGGCGTCATCGCCCACCTGTCCGACGATCTCAGCGCCCTGGCGCCCTCGGTGCAGGGGCTGGCGACGGCCTTCGACACCACCCTGCTGGCCCTGGTGCTGGTGATCCCGCTGAAGGTGCTCGAGGTCGCCCTGGACGGGCGGGACCAGCGGCTGCTGAGCCGCATCGACGACGCGCTGGGCACCGGCTACGTGCAGCGCCTGGATCTGGCGGGCATCGCCCAGCAGAGCCCGCTCGAGGCCGTGCTCGACCGCTACGCCGACCGCGTGGAGCGCATCGAGCGCGCGGTGGACACCATCGACGGGGTGGTGTCGGACATCGCCGGCACCCTGGGCAGCATGCCCGAGTTCACCCGCGCGCTCAGCGAGATGACCCTGGCCGCGCGCACCACCCAGCAGCTCTTGCCGGCGATGCTCACCGAGCTGGAGTACCTGCGCAGCCAGGGCGACGCGCCCATGACCCTCACCCGGGCGCCGCAGCGGCCGCGCATGCCCCCGGCGGACGGGCCCCCGCGCCCGACGCCGCCCGCGGGCAGCCCGGCCCATGACACCGTGCAGGAGCGCAGCCTCGATCCGACCCTGCCGCGGCAGCGGCGCGAGGGCGGCTGGTGAGGCGCCGCCGGGGTCGCAGCGCCGGCGAGGTCTTTGGCACCTCGCTGGCCGACATCCTGACCACGGCGCTGGGCTGCGTCGTGCTGCTGTTCCTGGTGGCGGTCACCCGCATCAAGACCACGCTGACCGAGGAGCAGGCCGCCCACGCCACCACCCAGGAGCAGCTCGTCGCCCAGGAGGCCGGGCGGCAGCGGGCCGAGGTGCTGCAGCAGGTGGAGCGGGGCAAGCGGTCGGCGCTGGAGCAGGCGGTCATCGACGCCCGCGCCCAGGCCACGGCGCTGGAGGCTGAGCGGGCGCGGCTCGCGGCGGCGCTGGCCGCGCTGCAGGGCCAGCGCGCGGCGGATCAAGAGGCGCTGACGGCGACCCGCGACCGCATGGCGGGCCTGGAGGCGGCGGCCCGCGACGCCATGCGGGCGCTCGATCCGCACACGGCGGCCCCCGTGGACGCCATGTTGGTCATCGACGGCACCCGGTCCATGGCCGACAGCCTGGACGCCACCCGCCGCAACCTGGGCGCCGCCGTCGCCGCCCTGCGGGTGGTGAGCCCCACGGCGCGGGTGGGCGTGGTGGTGTTCCGCGACCGCCTCGAGGCCCCGGGGCTGCGCCTGCAGGAGCACCCGCTCACCAACGACGCCGCGGCGCTGCAGGGGTTCCTGGCGGGCATCGAGGCCACCAGCACCGCGGTCGACAAGGACCGCCCCGAGTGGCTGTGCGGCGGGCTGGCCGCGGCCGAGAAGGCGGCCTGGCGGCCGAACGCCATCCGGCTGATGATCGCCGTCACGGACGCGGCGGCGCAGAGCGCCGGGGCGCGGCCCTGCCTGGCGGTGGCGAACCAGTTCCGCAAGGCCGGGGGGCGGCTGTCGGTGATGTCCACGCGGCCCACCGGGTACGGCACGAACGGGGCGGTGACCAAGGACTACGACCGCACCGTGCTGCCGCAGCATGAGCGCATCGCCGCCGCGGGGGGCGGCACCCACGTGGGGCTGGCCGAGGCCGACGCGCTGCTGATCGAGGTGCTGGAGTCGGCCTTCCGTTCGCGCACCCAGGACCCGCTGGGCAAGCTGCGCAAGATGATCGAGACGCCGCTGGGGCCCCTGCCGAGCGAGCTCGCGCCCGTGGAGCTGGGCCCGGCCGATCCGGGGCCCGCCGCGCCCGCGCCGGCTGGCACCCCGGCCATCCCGCCCCCCACCGAGGCGCCCGCCCCGGAGGAGGACGTGCTCGACACGGTGCCGAGGGACGACGAGTAGGGCAGGTGAGGCGCGCCGGGCGAGCGGGCGCGCCGGGTGGCTCAGCCGGGGGTCTTGCCGAACTGCTCGCGCTCGCGCACCGCGATGGCGGCCTGCTGCGCGGCGACCTGCTGGCTGTGCTTGAAGTGCTGCTCCTGGCGGCGCTCGACCATGGCCTGCTTGGCGCGGTCCTCGTGGGCCCGCTGATCCGGGCTGCGCTGGGCCACCTGCTGCTGGTGCAGCTGGTTCTGGGTGTGGGCGACCTGCTTGTGGTGGCTCTCGCGGGCCGCGTGGGCGGCCTGCTTGCGCTGTCGCTCCAGGGTCTGGGCCTTCTCGGCCTGCTCCTGGTGCTGGGCGCGCTGGTCGGCCTGCTGGGCCGCCTGCTGCTGCCGCCGCTTCATCAGCTGCTCTTGCGCCAGATTCATGGGGCCCCCCGTGCCATGGTCTCGTGAGCGTAGGGCCCCGCGGCCCGGAGCGTCAATTCAGCTTGGGGTCGGGGCCAGGCGCGCGGCGGCCGCTGCCCGCGCGGCGGTGTCGGGGAAGGCGCTCAGATCGGGGGGATCCATCAGCCCTACCACCGCGACGTCGTCGCCCGCCGCCAGCACCGTGATCTGCAGCCACGGGCGCTCGGCCCGGGCGGCCGCGGCGTGGGCGCAGGCCTCGACGGCAGGGGGCGCGGGGGCTGCGGCCGGGGGCGCGGCGTCGAGGCCCCCGCCGGGGCACGGGGCGCAGGTGGCGCCGATCACCGCGCCATGCACCCACAGCACCTGCCAGCGTTGGGCGCCGGGCCGCCACTCGATCGCCACCCAGGGCGTGCCGAGGGCGTCGCTCTGCGCCGCGGTGGCCCGGGCCTCGGCCGCGGGCAGGGGCCCCCACACCGCGCCGCTCGGCCCGAGGAGCGCGGCGGGGCCGCCGGCCTCGGGCGCCAGGGGGGGCGGCCAGGCGGCGGCCTCGGTGAGGGCGGCCAGGCAGGGGGC
>JAUHVS010000077.1 GCA_030424955.1 bacterium
ACTGCCAGGCCCCCTCGGGCACCTCGGGCCCGGGCCCGGCGGGGAGCGGCACCGTGGGCTCGAAGTAGCGGATGCAGTCGAAGCCCAGGTAGCCGACGGCCCCGCCCGTGAACCGCGGGAGCGGCCGCGGCGACCACACCGACCACCCGGCGAGGCGGTCGCGCAGCACCGTCAGCGGATCGCTGAACCGCACCGGCGCGCCGTCGAGGGTCCCCTGCCCGTCGCGGAAGCGGAACGTGCTGCGCCCGTGGCCGATGAAGCTGTAGCGGCCCATGCGCTCGCCCCCCTCGACGCTCTCCAGCAGGAAGGCGTCGGGCCGGCCGGCGGCCAGCTTGCGGAAGAGCGAGATGGGCGTCTCGCTGTCGGCCAGCAGCGACACCGTGAGGGCCGCGTGGCTGGCGTCGCCGGCGTAGGCGCGGAAGGCGCTGAGATCGGGCACCGGGATCATCGGCCGCCCTCCTCGGTGGCCGGCGCGCGCCGTGGATCGCCCTGGCCGAGGTGGGCCAGGGTGTCGAAGGCCAGCGCGAAGCCCCCGCGCCCGTAGCGGAGCTGCCGGGCGCCCCGCCCCACCGTCGTCACAGAGCAGCCCACCGCCTCGGCGACCCCGCGCTGGCTCTGGCCCGCCGCGAGCGCCTTCACGATGCCCCAGCGCTCCGTGACCGCCTCGGTCTCGGCGGGCGTGAGGATGTCGCCCAGCAGCGCGGCCACCGCGTCGGCGCCGTCGAGGTGCGCGAGCACCGCGAGCAGATCATCGGGGAGTGTAGGCTCTGCAGACATGGACCACCGGGGCAGCGTATTAGCACGCTGGCACAGTGCCGCGGTTCGTCGGCCAGATCAAGCCCCGAGGGATCGAGCCCCGACGGATAGTCGGTGGCCTTTGGTGACAAAGTGTGAATTGTTTGAATAGCCCGCCGGGCACACCGTCTTGTCAGGTTTGGGTTGCGGGCGGCGTAGTGCCCGCCCGGGCGCAGTTGGGCGCCCACTCAATGGAGGGATTCGCATGGGTTTGAAGCACTGGATGGCGTCGGCGCTGATGGGCGCGGGCCTGATGACCGTGGCCCCCACCGCCGCCGAGGCGGGCCCCCTGGGCTGCGCGCAGGCGATCGCGGGCTGCGTGGGCGGCGGCAAGAAGGTCGCCGACAAGATCAAGACCAGCCGCAACGCCTGCGAGGCGCTCCGCGACTGCAAGAAGGTCTGCCGGGTCGACAAGCGTGAGGCGAAGGCCGACAACCGCGACGAGAAGAAGGACTGCATCGACAGCTGCAAGAACAAGAAGGGCAAGGCGAAGCGCAACTGCAAGCAGAGCTGCCGGCAGGACAAGCGCGCCGACAACAAGGAGGCCCGCGGCGAGAAGCGCGACTGCGTGGCCGACTGCAAGGCGCAGTACAAGACCCCCCAGTGCAAGGACGCCCGTAAGAAGATGGTCGCGGCCATCGTCGGCCAGGGCCTGAAGTGCGCGGCGCAGGTGGCCATCCAGTGCCCGCCCGGCGCGCCCTGATCAGCGGCCCGGGGGCCTGAGCCCCCTGTGCCCGGCCCGCCGCACCCGGCGGGTCCCCCCCGCCTCAGCGGGGCCCTCTCCCCACGCAACGCAGCGGCCGCGGTCGCCCCCTCAGGGGGCCTCGACCGGCGGCTCAACGCTGTGCTCGATCGGCGCACGCGGCGTCGCGGCCGGCAGGCCGGGCGCGGCGACGATCCGCTGGTGGAGCGCCGGCAGGGTGACCTCGACCGCCGTCGCCAGCGCCGCCAGCGCGCGGGGCTTGACCCGCCCGAAGGCCCCGATGCCCACCGTCGCCAGGTGCCGCGCCAGATCAACCCGTACAGCGCCCCACGCGGCCCGCAGCTCTTCGTCCCCCAGGGTCAGGCGCTCCAGGAAGTGGGCCTCGAAGAGGGCGTCGAGCCGGCCGGGCGCGGCGGCGTCGACCTGGCGCCGCCAGCGCCGGCTCACCGCGACCGTCGCCCCCACCGACACCGCGCACAGGGCACCCCAGAACAGGTGCGCCCCCCACACGGCCTCGGGTCGAACGAACAGCTGGGTCAGGCCCCAGCCCGCCACGCACAGGCCAGTGAGCGCCGCCCCCGCCATCAGCCCCCGCTTCATCACGGCCTGGCCTTCGCGACGCGCGGCCTCGATGACGTGGGCGCGGATCCACACCCGCCGGGCCTCGCCGCGCATGCGGTTGAGCAGGCTGTCCCGCCGCCGCGCCGGCAGCGCCCGCACGTCGTCGGCCAGCTCGCTGAGGGCGGCGGCGAAGCTCTCGGGCGACAGCCCCCCCATGTCGGGCAGCGACGTGGTGTAGATGTGGGGCACGTCCTGGCGCTGCAGCACCCGCGACAGGTTCCAGCACAGCGCGCCGTAGGCGCGGGCGAAGTCCCGCAGGTCGTCGAACAGGTCCATCTTGTTCATGACGACCCGCAGCCGATCCTCCAGGCCCGTGAGGGCCGAGGCCAGCACCGACAGGGTCTCGCCGGTGGTGCCGGGCTTCTCGGGATCGAAGAGGAGCAGCACCAGATCCGCCTGCTCGGCGAGGGCGCGCACCACCGCGGCGAAGTCATACGGGCGCCGGGTGTCGCCGCCGCTGTCGATCATGCCCGGGGAGTCGATGAGCCAGACCTGCTCCAGGATCGGCGCCGGCACCGGCCGCCCCTTCAGGTGGCGCAGCAGGCTGGGGCCGAAGTGGCGCAGGGCCTTGAAGGGCAGATCGGGGCGCGCCGTGAGCGCGTCGCCGTCCAGGGGCTCCCCCTCGCCGTGGAACAGCACCGTGAAGCCGTCATCGGTGGGGGCCACCCCGGTGCGCTGGATGTCCTGACCCAGCAGGTGGTTGATGAGCGAGCTCTTGCCCGCCGAGTGGTTGCCCAGCAGCAGCACGAGCGGGGGCGCGCGCAGCGAGGGCTCATCCATCAGCGACAGGCGGTGGCGCTCAGCGACGGGGCGCACCGCGTGGCGCCACAGCTCGAGGGCCTCGTCCAGGACGGCGTGGGTCGACATGGTCGGGGATGGTGCCCCATCCACACCGCGCCGCCAAGGCGCGCGACGCCGCGCCCGTTGCGGCTGAGCGGCCCGCCGTGGCATCTAGCGCCTTCGCGGTGCGGTGATCAGACGGAGGGCGACACCATGCAGACTCAGACCCTGGGCTTCGGCGCGCGCCTCGCGCTCGCCCTCACGCTGCCCTGGCGGGTGCTCTTCGACGGGCGCATCGCCGCGCTGGTGGCCCAGGCCGCTGCAGGCGGGCCCCTCGCGCTGTCCGCCGAGCCCTCGCCGGCCCCCGCGGCCCCCGAGCCGCCCCAGGCCCTGCCTGAGGTGGTGGCCGAGGTCGCGGGCCCCGACTACACGTCGGCGATGCAGGTGCTGGCCATCCTGCAGCGCGATGGTCGGTTCATCGACTTCCTGCACGAGGACGTGGCCCAGTTCTCGGACGCCGAGATCGGCGCCGCCGCCCGGGTGGTGCACGCCGGCTGCAAGCGCGCCCTCGACGAGTACGTCACCATCGAGCCCGTGCGCCCCGAGGCGGACGGGGCCCGCATCACGCTGGCCCCCGGCTTCAACGCCACGCAGCACCGGCTGACGGGCAACGTCGTGGGCGAGCCGCCCTACACCGGCGAGCTGGCGCACCCGGGCTGGCGGATCACGCGGCTGTCGCTGCCCACGCTGAGCCCCGGACATGACGCCACGGTGGTGGCCCCGGCTGAGGTGGAGCTGTGATGATCGAGATCGAAGGCATGGATGTGGGCGTGCCCAAGTTCGCCATTGGCATCGACCTGGGCACCACCAACTGCGCGCTGGCCGCCACGCCCCTGGACGTCAAAGACGCCGAGCCGGTGTCGTTCCCCGTGCCCCAGGTGATCGCGCCGAGCGAGGTGAAGAGCGAGGGGCTGCTGCCCTCGTTCCTGTACCTGCCCGCGCGCGAGGAGCTGCCCCGCGGCGCGCTGGCGCTGCCCTGGGCGCCGATGTCGCGGGTGGCCGTGGGCCGGTTCGCCCGGGACCATGGGGCGGGCAGCCCGGTCCGCCTGATCCACTCGGCCAAGAGCTGGCTGTCCCACGCGGGCGTGGATCGCCGCGGTGACATCCTGCCGTGGGGCGCGCCCGAGGACGTGCCCAAGATCTCGCCGCTCGACGCGTCGGCCCGCTACCTGGAGCACATCCGGGCGGCGTGGGACGAGGCCCACCCCGAGGCGCCGCTCGACGAGCAGGAGGTGGTGCTCACGGTGCCAGCGTCCTTTGACGCCATCGCCCGCGAGCTGACCGTGGAGGCCGCCATGCAGGCCGGCCTGCCCGGGAGCCTGCGCCTGCTCGAGGAGCCCCAGGCCGCGCTGTACGCGTGGCTGGCCGATCGGGGCTCGAGCTGGCGCAAAGAGGTGAAGGTCGGCGACACCCTGCTGGTGGTGGACGTCGGCGGCGGCACCACCGACTTCTCGCTCATCGCGGTGCGGCAGTCCGATGACGGCACCCTGCACCTGGAGCGCGTGGCGGTCGGCCAGCACATCCTGCTGGGCGGCGACAACATGGACCTGGCCCTGGCCCACACCGTCAAGGCGCGGCTGGCCAGCGAAGGCACCGCGCTGGACGACTGGCAGATGCGCGCCCTGACCCACGCCTGCCGGGTGGGCAAAGAGGCGCTGCTGGCCGATCCCGATCTCGCCGAGTGGCCGCTGGTGATCGCGGGGCGCGGCAGCCGGCTCATCGGCGGCACCGTGCGCACGGCCCTGCAGCGCGCCGAGGTGGACCGCGTGCTGCTCGAGGGCTTCCTGCCCTTCGTGGACGCCAGCGCGCGCCCCCAGCAGCGGCGCCGCATGGGCCTGCAGACCCTCGGGCTGCCCTACGCCACCGACGCCGGGATCACCCGGCACCTCGCGGCCTTCCTCGGCCGCGAGGGGCTCGATCGCGTGGACCCCGCGCACAGCTTCGTGCACCCCTCGGCGGTGCTCTTCAACGGCGGCGTCACCCGCTCCGACACCGTGCGCCAGCGCCTGCTGTCGATCATCACGGGCTGGATCGAGGCCGAGGGGGGCGCGGCCCCCACGGTGCTCGAGGGCGTGCACCCCGATCAGGCGGTCAGCCGCGGCGGGGCCTACTACGCCCACGCCCGCAGCAGCGGCGGCGTGCGTATCAAGGGCGGCACGGCCCGCTCGTACTACGTGGGGGTCGAGCAGGCCGGGCTGGCCGTGCCCGGCCTCGAGCCCGACGTGGACGCCCTGTGCATCGCCCCCTTCGGCATGGAGGAGGGCTCCGAGGTCGAGCTGCCCGAGCCCTTCGGGCTGTATGTGGGCGAGCCCGTGGCCTTCCGGTTCTTCGGCAGCGGCGAGCGTCAGGCCGACGCCGTGGGCGCCGTGCTCGCGCCCGAGGCCCTCGACGAGCTGGCCCCCATCGAGATCACGCTGACCGCCGACGAGGACAGCCCGGGGGGCGTGGTCCCCGTGCACCTGCACGCCCGCGTCACCGAGGTGGGCACCCTGGAGCTGTCGGCGGTGGAGGACGGCACGGGCCGTCGCTGGAAGCTGAGCTTCAACGTCCGCGTCGAGTAGCCCGTCGGCCCGCGCGCCCTCACCCGCGGGCGCGTCCCTGCCCCGTCTTGAGCCGGAGGACCCCATGCCCGAAGCGCGCTATGCCGTTGGGATCGACCTGGGCACCACCCACTGCGCGGTGGCGTCCAGCCCCCTCGACCGCAACACGGTCACCCTGAGCGCCATCCCGCAGCTCATCGCCCCGGGTGAGGCCCTGGCCCGGCCGCTGCTGCCGTCGTTCGTGTACCTGCCCGCCGAGGGGGAGTTCGCCCCGGGGGATCTCAGGCTCCCGTGGGGCGAGGCGCAGGCGGTGGTCGGCGAGCTCGCGCGGCGCCGCGGCGCCCAGGTGCCCGATCGGCTGGTGGCGTCGGCGAAGAGCTGGATCTGCCATGGCGGCGTGAACCGGCGCGCGCCGATCCTGCCCTGGAGCGCCCCCGAGGGCATCCCGCAGATCTCGCCCTTCGACGCGTCGGTGCGCTACCTGCAGCACCTGGTGGCGGCCTGGGACGCCGATCACCCCGACGCCCCGCTGGCGGCCCAGGAGGTGGTGGTCACGGTGCCGGCGTCCTTCGACGAGGTGGCCCGCGAGCTGACCTCGGCCGCGGCGCGCAAGGCGGGCCTGCCCAACGTGCGCCTGCTCGAGGAGCCCCAGGCCGCCTTCTACGACTTCCTGGGCGCCCACGCGGACGACCTGGGCGCGGCCCTGGGCAGCGCCCGCCTCGCGCTGGTGGTGGACGTCGGCGGCGGCACCACCGACCTGACCCTGGTGCGCATCGCCCCGGATCCCGCGGGGGGCGCGCCGCTCATCGAGCGCGTCGCCGTGGGCGGCCACCTGATGCTCGGCGGCGACAACATGGACGCCGCCCTCGCCCACCACGTGCTCAAGGTGGCCGAGATCGAGCGCAAGCTGGACCCCACCGAGTGGGCCGCCCTGGTGCAGGCCTCCCGCCAGACCAAGGAGGACCTGCTGAGCGCCGCGGCCCCTGCCACCGCGCGGGTGTCGATCCAGCGGCGCGGGCGGCGCCTCATCGGCGGCACGGTGAGCGTGACCCTGGACCGCGACGCGGTGCGCGCGGTGCTCCTCGATGGGTTCATGCCCGCCACCGACGCCAGCGAGGTGGCCGACCGCAAGGGCCGCGCCGGGCTCACCACCCTGGGCCTGCCCTACACCACCGACCCGGCGATCCCCCGCCACGTCAACGCCTTCCTGCGCAAACACCGGCAGGCCGCGGAGGCCGCGGGGGCGACGGTGGTGGGCGGGCTGCCGCGGCCCGACGTGGTGCTGCTCAACGGCGGCGTGTTCAACGCCCCGGCGATGGTGACGCGCTTCGAGGCGGTGCTCGCCGGCTGGTTCGGCGAGGGGGCGGTCAGCCTGCTGCCCCACACCAGCCTCGACACGGCCGTGGCGCAGGGGGCCGCCCGCGCGGTGCTCGCCCGCCACGGGCATGGCCAGGTCATCGCTGGCGGCGCGGCGCGGGCCTACTACGTGGGCGTCGAGGGCGCCGATGGCCAGGCGCAGGCCTTCTGCCTGGCCCCCAAAGGCATGGAGGAGGGCGCCACCGTCGAGGCCGCCGACCACGTGCTCCGGCTGGTGCTCGACCGCCCCGTGGCGTTCCGGCTGTACGCGGATCCGAGCGACCGCGCGGACGCGGTGGGCGCGGTCATCGACGTCACAGCGGACGATCTGGAGCCGCTGCCGCCCATCGAGACGGTGCTGCGCCGCCAGGGCGATCTGTGGGTCGACCCCCAGACCGGCAGCGTGCCCGTGCGCCTGTCGGCGACGCTGATGGAGGGAGGCACCCTCGCGCTGTACCTGGTCACGGTCGAGCTGCCGCCCCGCCGGTGGCGGCTCGAGTTCGGCCTGGGCGACGTCGAGGCCCCGGCGGCCACCCCCGCCACGGCGCCGGCGCCCGTCGCCCCGCCCGAGGCCGCCCCCGAGCCCCTGCCCCCCCGCTTCGACGAGGCCCGCCGCGCCCTGGAGCGGATCTTCGGCGGCGGCCGCGAGGGCCACGACGCCCGCGCCGCCAAGGGCCTGCGCCGCGAGCTTGAGGGCGTGCTCGGGCCCCGCGGCGAGTGGTCGTCGACGGTGTGTCGGGCCATCTTCGACGTGCTGATGGCGCGCCGGGAGCGACGCGGCGGCACCCCGGAGCACGAGCTGAACTGGCTGCGCCTGGTGAGCTGGGGCGTGCGCCCCGGGCTCGGCTTCCAGGGCGACAGCGCGCGCATCGAGCAGCTGTGGCAGCTCTACGGCAGCGGCCTCGCGCACCCCACCGCGAAGGCCAACTGGGGCGAGTGGTGGGTGCTCTGGCGCCGCGTCGCTGCGGGCCTCGACCCCACGCGGCAGCGCGCCCTCTTCGACGCCGTCGCCCCGTGGATCCAGCCCATGAAGGGCGTGAAGGCCCTGGGCGACCGGCCCCACGGCTACCCCGAGCTGCTGCGGGCGCTGGCGGCGATGGAGCACCTGAGCCCTGAGCAGAAGGCCCGGGTGGCCGGCTGGCTGCAGACGCACTTCAAGAAGGTCAACTCGTGGTGGCCGCTGGGTCGCCTGGGCGCCCGAGCGCCGCTGTATGGCGCGCCCACCACCGTCGTGCCCACCGCCACCGCCGAAGCGTGGCTGACGTCGTTGCTGGCCCTCGACTGGGCCACAGCGGACGGCGCCGCCTTTGCGGCCGTGTCCATCGCCCGGGTCACCGGCGATCCACAGCGGGACGTGGCCCCTGCCCTGCGGGCCCAGGTGGCGCAGCGGCTGGCCGACAGCGGCGCCCCCAGCCCGTGGATCGAGCAGGTCACCCAGGCGACCGCCATCGATGACGCCGACACCCGGCGCATCCTCGGCGAGGCGCTCCCGGCGGGCCTGCGGCTCAGCTAGCCAGCCGCCCCCCGCCCCGGCCCCCGCCGCGTGTCACCCCGGGCGCCGACCGACCTTGGCGCCGATCCACCCCGATGGACGTGCTACGGTGGTGCCATCCTGGGGAGGTCAGCATGGGTGTCATGGGGAGGGGCTGGATCAGCCTCGCGCTGGTCTGCGTGTGGCTTGGTGGGTGTGAGCCGGGCGGCACCGGTGGCGCCGGCGCGGACGCGACGGCACAGGACGCTCAGCGGGGGGACGCCCGCCCTGGCGATGCGGCCCGCCCGGATGGCGAGGCGCCCGTCACCGACGGGGCGGCCCCGGACGCCGCGCCGCCAGACGGGGGCCACGCCGACGACGCCGGCAGGCCCGACGCGCTGCCCCTGGATGCGCTGCCCGCAGACGCTCAGGTGTGGGACGCCGCAACCGCGCTGGACGCTGCGGCGGCCGACCTTGGCCCGCTGGACGCTGAGCCGGTGGACGCCGGGCCGCTCGACGCTGAAATGCTCGACGCAGCGCCGGTGGACGCCGAGGCGCCGGACGCCCTGCAGCCCGACGCCGCGCCGCCGGTCGAGCCCCCGCCCCCCCCGCTGATCACCGAGATCATGGCCCGCAACGCCAACACCCTGCTCGACGAGGACGGCGAGGCGTCAGACTGGATCGAGCTCTACAACCCCGGCGACACGCCCTACGTGTTGACCGACCACCACCTCACCGATGACCTCGACGCCCCCCGAAAGTGGGCCCTGCCCGAGACGGTGCTGGCCCCGCGGGCGTTCTTGGTGGTGTTCGCCTCGGGCAAGGACCGCGCGGTCGCGGGCGCGCCCCTGCACACCAGCTTCCGCCTGTCGGGCGATGGCGAGACCGTCGCGCTCACCACCCGCGCGGGCCGCGTGCTGCACGCCATCGACGACTTCCCCCTGCAAGTGAGCGACGTCTCCTTCGGGCTGCCGATGGCCGAGGCCCGCGCCCCGCTGCTCAGCACGGGGGATCCGGCGCGGCTGTGGGTCGGCGCGGATCTGCCCGACGCGCAGGCCCCGGGCTTCGACGACAGCGACTGGCAGCCCGTCGCCCAGGGCGTGGGGATCGACACCCGCCCCGCGCCCGGGCCGCTCGCGTCCGACGCGCTCCTGGCGAGCGATCTGGCGCCGCACCTGGGCTTGGCCGAGGCCTTCTGGCTGCGCATCCCCTTCCGCGGCCCCGAAGGCCCCGGCCCCGTGCAGCTCGCCCTGACCTTCGACGACGGCCTGTCGGCCTGGCTCGACGGCGCACCGATCTACAGCCACAACGCGGGCCCAGGCCCCGTGGCCGACCGCCCCATCACCCGCGCCGCGGCGGCCGTGCAGGTGCCGCTGGCGGCGCTCGCGCCCGGCGCCCACCTGCTGGCCCTCCGGGTCGCGAACGCCCCCACCGCCGACGGGCTCTTCTTCGCCCACGCCGCGGTGGACCGGCTGACGCTGGCGGTGGCCGCCGACCCGGGCTACCTGCCGCTGCCCACGCCGGGCGCCCCCAACGTCGGCGCGGCCGATCTGCCCCCCATCGTGGCCGACGTGGACCGCCACCAGCCCCTGGCGCCGGGTGAGGCCCTCGACATCGGCGCGCAGGTCATCGTCACCCACGCGCCGATCGACACGGTGACCCTGGTCTACCGGGCCATGTTTGGCCCCGAGGTGCGCCTCGAGATGGTGCCCGACGGGGATCGCTGGACCGCTCGGCTGCCGGCGGACGTGGCGGGCCCGGGTGAGCTGGTCCGCTGGGCGGTGGAGGCCACCGACGTGGACGGCCGGCTGGGCCGCTTCCCGCCCTTCCTCGACCCCACCGACAGCGAGGAGTACGTCGGCACCCTGGTGACGCCCCCGCCCATCGACACCCAGCTGCCCGTGTTCCACTGGTTCGTCGAGGACCTGGCCGCCGCGCAGACCGAGCGCGGCACCCGCGGCGCCCTGTGGTTCGACGGCGAGCTGTACGACAACATCGAGATCGACCTGCACGGGCAGGCCACCACCAGCTTCCCCAAGAAGAGCTACAACTTCGACTTCAACCGCGACCACCGCTTCCGGGTGCGCGACGATCTGGAGCGGGTCAAAGACTTCGACCTGCTCACCAACTACGCCGACAAGTCGAAGATGCGAAACACCCTGGCGTACGGCATGTTCCGCGACGCCGGCCACGACGCGCACCTGGTGTTCCCCGTGCGGGTGCACCGCAACGGCGAGTTCTTCGCGGTCTACGAGTTCGTCGAGGATCCCGACGAGCGCTGGCTGCGCCGCATGGGCTACACCGAGCCGCTCGGCGCGATCTACAAGTGCTACGACACGCTGAGCGACGCCAGCCGGTCCGAGAAGAAGACCCGCGAGGCCGAGGGCAACGCCGATCTGGTGGCCCTGGTGGACGCGCTGTCGCTGCCCCCCGAGGAGCGCCGGCTGTGGATCTACGACCACGTCGATCTGGCGCGCATGGCGAACTTCCTGGCCATGCTGTTCATCACCTCGGGCAACGACTGCTGCACCAAGAACTACTACGCCTACCACGACCTGCAGGCCGACCAGTGGTGGTTCATGCCGTGTGATCTGGACCTGTCTTTGGGCCGCAACTGGACCGGCAACTACTTCGACGACCGCATGTTCCCCGAGAACGGGCTGTACCGTGGCAACAACAACCGGCTGGTGACCACGCTGTACGGGCTGCCCGAGTTCGACGCCATGTACCTGCGCCGCGCCCGCACCCTGACGGACCTGCTGATGCAGCCCGCCGACACGCCGTACGCCGAGCGCTACCTCGAGAACGCGGCCGACGCCCTGCAGGCACACATCGGCGCCGACGCCGTGCTCGACAACGCCGCGTGGGACACCTGGGGCGAGCCCCAGTCCATGGCCGAGGCCGTCGAGATCATGAAGGTCGACTGGATGGGGCCCCGCCGCGCCTACCTGTATGGGCAGCTCGTGTCTGCGGGTGAGGCGCCCGCGGCGGTGCTGCTCGATGGCCGACCCGGGGCCGCCAGCGCCCGCTGGTGGGTGCCCACCGACGACGGCCTGGGGCTGTCCTGGACGCTGCCCGACTTCGACGACGCGGCCTGGCCCGAGGGCCCGCTGGGCATGGGCTACGAGAACGGCGCCGGCTACGAGGGGCTCATCCGCACCGAGGTGCGCCCGCAACAGGCCAACCCCAACGCCACCAACGTGTGGCTGCGCACGCGCTTCCAGGTGGACGGCCCGCTCGCGCAGGGGCTGGTGCTCCGCATGAAGTACGACGACGGCTACGTCGCCTGGCTCAACGGGGTCGAGGTGGCCCGCCGCAACGTGGGCCCCGGCCCGGTGGGCTGGCGCGATAGCGCCGAGGTGCACGACGACGGCGCTGCCATCCGGTTCGAGGCTGTCGACCTGTCGGGGCTGGACCCCTCGCCCCTGCGCATGGGCGAGAACGTGCTGGCGATCCAGCTGGTGAACGCCGGGGCCGGCAGCAGCGACCTGCTCGTCCAGCCTGAGCTGGTCGATGGGGTCGCGGGCGCCGACGGCCCCATGCCGGCCGCCCAGCGGGCGGATCTGGCGGTGCGGCTGGGCGACGACGAGGTCGCCGGGGCCGAGAGCTACGTGGTGATCCACAACGACGAGGCCACCGCGGTGGACCTGTCGGGCTGGCGCCTGTCGGGCCGAGGCGTCGAGCACACCCTGGCCGCGGGCACGGTCATCCCGGCCGAGGGCTCGCTCTACGTCGTGGCCCACGTGCCCAGCTTCCGCGACCGGGCCGAGGGCCCCCGCGGCGGCCAGGGCCTGCTGCTGCAGGGCAACTGGACCGGCGACCTTGAGCCGGCCGGGGCCGCGGTGGCCCCCCTCGAGCTGGTGGAGGCCCCCCGATGAGCCACCCTGGGAACACGCACCGCGCGTGGCTGCTCTGCCTGCTGGCGCTGGGCTGCACCGAGCCCAACGCCTCGGCGCCCGGGCCCCAGCCGACGGACGCCGCCCCTGACCGCGCCGTGCCGGATCAAGGCCGACCGGACCGTGGGACGCTGGACGCGGGCCGCCCCGACCGCGGGGGCGTAGACGCCAGCCCACAGGACGCTGCGCCCACCGACGGTGGCCCGCCCGACGGCGACCTGCTGGACGCCCGCCCCGCCGATGGCGGGGGGCTGGACGCGGCGGGCGCGGACGCGCGCGCACCAGACGCCGACGCCCCGGACGCAGCGGTGCCAGACGCCCTGGCCCCCGACCTCGCCCCCCCCTGCGTGCCCGAGGTCGAGCGCTGCAACGGCCTCGATGACGACTGCGACGGCACCGCCGACGAGGGCTTCGCCCTGGGTGAGCCCTGCGCCCTGGGCCTGGGCCGGTGCATCGCGCCCGGCCGGTGGACCTGTGCCGGCGACGAAGCGGTGTGTGACGCCGTCGCCGGCGCCCCGGGCCCCGAGACCTGCAACCGCTTGGATGACGACTGCGACGGCCGCACTGACGAGGGCTTTGGGGTCGGCGCCCCCTGCACCGTGGACGTGGGCCAGTGCGCGGCGCGCGGGGTGGTGGCCTGCGTGGACGGCGGCGCGGTCTGCGACGGCGTCCCCAACCCGCCGGTGGCCGAGGCCTGCAACGGGCTCGACGACGACTGCGACGGCCGCGCCGACGAGACCTTCCCCTCGCTGCCCTGCTACACGGGGCCCGACGACACCGCCGGCGTCGGCGCCTGCCAGGGCGGACAGAGCGTGTGTACCGCCCAGGGCCCTGCGTGCGCGGGCCAGGTGCGCCCGAGCGAGGAGCGCTGCGACGGCCTCGACCGCGACTGCGACGGCCAGATCGACGAGGGCTGCGCGCTGTGCGGCGACGGCACGATCGATCCCGGCGAGGCGTGTGACGACGGCAACCAGGTGGCCGGCGACGGCTGCGCGCGCAACTGCACCCTGGAGGCCGCCCGCGGAGGGTTGCGGCCGGGGATCCACCGGGACGTGCCCCTGGCGGCGCTGACCGACCGCGGCTACCGCACCTGCTACAGCGACCGCTACAACACCGGCAACGTGCCCCTCGACGACGTGCTCGCCCAGTGCGCCGGCACCGATCTGGCGATCGGCTGCCGCGCCGTCGGCGCCGACGCGCTGACCGTGGTCGCCGAGGGCACCTTCGCCGACGTCACCCGGGACGTCGGCGGCCAGGTGAACGCCGCCCACGCCCACAACGGGGTGGACTTCTACTTCTCGCGGGGCGCGTCCTGGGGCTTCGCCCCCTTGGGCGAGGGCGTGGTGCGCAACACCTGCGACGTCGCCGATCCCCAGAGCCCCGACCGCATGTGCTGGCACACCCAGGGCGGCAACTTCCGGCCGGGCTGGCGCTGCGGCGCCCAGACCCAGCTCAACGGCAGCGCCGAGTTCGAGCGGGTGATCTTGAGCCGCACCGAGGTGGGCCTGGGCCCCCTGCGAGGCTTTGGGCACCACGGGGCCTGTGACGACTTCAACGGCTGCGTGGACGCCGCCACCTGCGCCCAGGCTGCCTGTCAGCACACGGGCCAGGGGGACGCCATCACCTGGCGCGAGGCCGGCTGCCTCGACGTGCCCGGCCTCACCTGCGACCTGTTCGACGCCCTGGGCGGGCCCCTCGACACCGCCTGGGCGCCCGTCTGCAACATCCCCGTGGCCTACGACGTGGTGTGTACGGGCGGCCCGCCCCCCGTGTGCGGCGACGGCGTGGTGCACCCCGACGAGGCCTGCGACGACGGCAACGACGCCGTCGGGGACGGCTGCTCGCCCCGCTGCGAGATCGAGGCCCCGCTGGCGGCCTTCGACGGCGTGCGCGACGACGTGCCCCTGGGCGATCTGCTGCTCGGCGGGTTCAACGTGTGCCACACCGAGCCGTACCGCACGGCCTTTGACCCGGCCGTCGCCCGCGCCGCCTGCCCGGGGGACACCTGGGTCGTGGCCTGCCGCCCGGTCGGCGCTGAGGCCCGCCTGACGGTGGCCGCCATGGGCGAGCCCGCCACGATCTTCGAGGCGGTGCCGAACGAGCCCGAGGCCTTCCAGGTGCACCGGGGCGCCCACTGGTACTACGGGCCCAACTTCTCGTTTGGGTTCGCGCCCTTCGGCGCCGATGTGTCGCGCAACCCCTGCGACACCACGCCAGGCCAGGGGGCGCTGCGGCTGTGCT